>CANRHT010000199.1 GCA_947630465.1 uncultured Pseudomonadaceae bacterium | reverse complement strand
TCACACAGCCCACGCGTGGATTAGGGTGAGCGCTATATAGACCCTGCTCAGCTAAACGCAGCGCTTGCGCCATATAGGCTTGATCACTCATTCATCGCTCGGCTCAGCATCGGCAGGCGCACTGCGTGACATCAGATCGATTTCTTTACGAAACTCATCCAAATCCTGAAAGCGACGGTACACCGAAGCAAAGCGAATATAGGCAACTTCATCGAGCTTTTTCAGCTCATTCATCACCAACTCACCCACTACCAGCGACTGCACTTCACGCTCACCCGTGGCGCGTAATTTACGCTTAATCCGCGCCACAGCTTCTTCTAAACGCTCAAGACTGACCGGGCGTTTCTCTAAAGCCCGCAACATGCCCGCACGGAATTTTTCTTCATCAAACGGCTGGCGACTGCCATCTTGTTTAATCAGACGTGGCAAAATTAAGTCAGCAGTTTCAAAGGTTGTGAAACGCTCTTCGCACAGTAAACACTCGCGGCGACGGCGTACTTGATCGCCATTCGCAACTAAGCGCGAGTCAATCACCTTGGTATCATTGGCACCACAAAAAGGACAATACATACAGATTGATCGCTTATTAACAATAAAGAGGTTGATAGTAGCCTATCTTTGTGCAGAGAAAAACTGTCCAGCAGTCGTAGACCAGGCCGCAACTGAAGTTATCACGCGGCTTGTTAACGCTTGCTCAGTCGGTTAATGCTTCGCTTCCACAATTAACGCACCCTGCTCTTCACGCCAACTGACGCGACTGAGAAAGCTCATGCCCAGCAGCACATCGCGCGGAAAGTCACTATCGAGCACCATCGCATCTACACCCAGCACTTCGATGCCACCCAGCTTGACGCTATTAAGATAGACCCGCCACGCCTGCTCAGTGCCACTGGCTGTGTTAACCATAACGGGCACACCTGTTTTTTTAAAATCCAAACCTAAGCGCTGTGCTTGCGTCGCATTCATCGCAATAGTACTGGCGCCTGTATCCACCATAAACGGCACCGTATTGCCATTGACTAAGCCCGTCACCCAATAGTGTCCTGCCGCGCCTTTACTGATGGTTAAACGGCGTTTTTCTGGCGTCGCAAAACCGCCGCTACCATAATCTCGACTTAAGGTATGGGTACTGGTCACCCCGGCAATTTTTAACACTGCCGAACGACTATCTGCACTGACCACCTCAACACCTTGTGGCCCAGACTGCCCCGCTTTCACCAAAGTACGCTGACCATCAATACTCAGCACTGCCGCATTGGGGAATAAACCCACCACACGCACACTCGGCTGCGCCATAACGCCGGCACTGCTCGCCATTAAAACCAGCGCCATAACACCCTGCAATAGCTTGTTCATTACCACTCCTTAACCGGCCAGCAGCGGCAACTGCATGAACCACAGCGCATACAAGAGCGCTGCGGCAATCAGCCCAGCCAACATATCGTCCACCATAATGCCCAAACCACCGCCGACATGTCGATCCAGCAATGAGATGGGCCAAGGCTTGAGAATATCCAACACACGAAACACAATAAAACCCAGCAGCCACCACTGCCAGCTATTGGGCAATAAAATCAGCGTCATCCAGATACCGACCATTTCATCCCAAACAATACCACCGTGATCATGCACACCAAGATCATCCGCCACGCGGCCACACAGCCAGATTCCAAATACACTTGCCAGCGCAATCCACAGCAACGCCAACCACAGTGGTAGCAGATACAGCAAGGGCATCACGGCAAGTCCGGCTACAGTTCCCCAAGTCCCCGGCGCTTTTTTAGCTAGACCGGTACCAAAGCCGAAGGCGAGAAAATGCCACAGGTTGCTCCAAACTTTAGGTGCATGCATGGGGCTGTTGTCCTTAGTTAAAATGTTGATAGCCGTTATAGGATTGGCGAACGATGCGCCCTGCGGCATCCAGTAACTGCACACCTGCGCCCGCGCACACCTGCCCTACTACGCATACATCAGCAAACTGTTGCTGCAAGGACGCAAGCTGCTCTGAGGGCAAGGTAAAGGCCAATTGATAATCATCACCACCACTGAGCGCGCACTGCAGTGCTTGCTCGGCGCCTAATAACTCATAGGCAGCCGTAGCCACTGGAATCTGCGCCTGTTGAATCTGTACACAGACATTCGACGCTTTAGCGATATGCCCACAATCAGCCAGCAATCCATCGGAAATATCCAAAGCTGCATGGGCTTTGCCGCGCAAATACTGACCCAGTTTTAATTGCGGCTGCGGCGACCAATACGCGGCTAACAATGCCTGCAGCGTACTCTCCGCAAGGGTGTCGCTGGCTGTTTCATTGAGCACTACAGGTACTGCCGCCGCCGCTGCACCAAGCGAGCCGCTGACACAGAGCAAATCGCCTACCTGAGCACCCGAGCGCAATAAGGCCTGCTGATCTGGCACTGCACCCATCACCGTCAGCGTCATCGCTAAGGGCCCGCGCGTGGTATCGCCACCGATCAAGCGTATTGCACATTGCTGCGCCATGGCGCTCAACCCTGTACTGAAGGCCTGCAGCCAAGCTGCATCCAGCTCTGGCAAAGTGATTGCTAAAGTAAAGCCAACCGGCGTCGCGCCCATCGCTGCTAAATCACTGACCGCGACGGCTAAGGCGCGCTGACCGAGTAGACATGCGGGGGCGTTATCAGGAAAATGGATACCGCTGACTAACGTATCGGTCGACACTGCACAGCTGTGGCCTGCAGGCATCTGCAGCAGCGCGCAATCATCACCAATACCTAAAAGAATATGTTCACCGCCCTGCGCACAGGCCGAGCGGGTGAAAAAATGTTGAATCAACTCAAATTCATTCATCAGGCAGGGCCCACCTTAGCCAAGCGTGGTGAGCCATGCATCGACTTAGTTTTTATTGAGTTTAGCGTCACGTATTTCTGCTCCGCGCAAGCGCAGGGCTAATTTATCCAGTACACCGTTGACATATTTATGCCCATCAGTCGCACCGAAAGTTTTTGCCAACTCAATGCCTTCGTTGATCACCACGCGATAAGGTACATCGATGCGTGTGCTCAACTCCCAAGTGGCTAAACGCAAAATCGCCCACTCAACGGGGTCCAGCTCAGTCATTGGACGATCTAAATACGGCTCGATCAGCGCATCAATTTCACTTTTCTTACCCGGCACGCCGCGTAAGATTTCATTGAAGTACACACCGTCGACGCCATTAAAGTCGTTATCAACGCGAAACTGCGCTTCAATTTCATTGAGGTTTTGCCCAGCCACATGCCACTGGTATAACGCTTGCATTGCCAAAGTACGCGCAACACGGCGCATCGCGATGCGACCCTTCGCACGCGG
>CANRHT010000198.1 GCA_947630465.1 uncultured Pseudomonadaceae bacterium | reverse complement strand
GAAATAATCTTCCACATTAATGGACATAAGCGAGACTCCTTCGTGGGTCGTGGCAAAATCAAGAAAATAAGGGATTAAAACTGAACGCCGAATCCGTTTCCCCACTTTGGTTCGCCTACTTCCCAAGGCACGTCGCCGAGGATTTATAGCCTTATAGCTATCAACCTCTCGTCGTCAGTACTTGAGCCGCATGGATCGTTTCAGCATGAGCGTTCTAGGCGCGCACTTTAGGACTATGAGTCTAGGATAGCAACCTTAAAAATACTATTTTAAGATCGATTTGCTATATACATTTTATATATTCTCTTCATCAGCAATAACTAAAACTGCACCATAAAACGCTGAGCCCTTCTTGCTACGCCAAGCTATTGAATCAGCGGTTTGCATACCATTGCGCAATCCGCTTATTCTAAGATTTAAACCGATTAACCAGCTCATGTAATTGCTCAGATACCTTTTGCGAACCACGGATACTGACAGCGCTTTCATCGGTACGCTCAAGGCTGCGCGTTGCTAATGCGGCAATTTCTGCAACTTGGCTGTTCACCTCCTGAGAGACCATCGCTTGCTCTTCTACCGCAGTGGCCATTTGCTCTGACATGGCAGTGATTTTGCTAACTGCTTCAACAATACCTAATAACATACTTTCTGACTCAACCACGCGTTGCAGACCCTGCTCTGCATCTGTAGCGCCTTCCTCAGCAACTCGCACCGAGGTCGCCGCTTGCTGACTGAGCATGGTCACAACCTCACCAATATTGCGTGCTGAGTCACGGGTATTGGCTGCCAATAAACGCACTTCATCAGCCACCACCGAAAACCCACGTCCATGCTCACCCGCTCGCGCAGCTTCAATGGCGGCGTTCAGCGCGAGCAGGTTAGTTTGGTCAGAAATAGTCTCAATGGATGCTGCAGCTTTAGCAATGCTATCGGTCTGCTCGGCCAGTTGTTTCACCGCTTGACCGATAGCCGATACGGTATCGCGCAACTGTTCAATGGAGGTGCGCGTCACATAAGCAATCTCGACGCCTTGATTGGCTAAATGACTGGAATGCTCGGCCTGTCCTGCGGTTTTTTGTACGTTTTCAGAGATTTCATGAATGGCTAATGACATCTCGTGCATGGCGGTTGCCACTAAATCAGTTTGTGCACTTTGATTAATGATCTCTTTACGTGCTGTTTCAGTTAAGGCTAAACCGTACTGCGATTGCTCCTTGACCTGACAGGATGCATTTTCAATCCGCGTCAGCACCGCATCTAAGTGCGCGCGCAAACTCATCACCCCAACCATCACATTGCCGGTTAAACCTTGCTGATTGGTATAGGTGCTGGCGGCTAACGAGTGCATAAACACACCTTGCAACTCCTGCCTGACCAACTGTAAATCATGTTTATATTGCAAGTATTGCATACCGCCAAAGGCCAATAATGCAGCGATCAACCATAGACTGCTGGCGAACGCGGAAACGCTATAGGCTAAAACAAATGCGGGAATCATAAAGGCCACAGCGACGAGCAACTGCTTTAAATAACGCGGCACCTGTAGCTGCTGACGCTTTTGATTCATGCGTGTATAAAGTTGCTCAGCACGCTCAATATCTAAGCGCTCGGGGCATGAACGTACGGACTCATAGCCGACCACCTCGCCATGCTCTGTGACAGGCGTGATATAAGCACTGACCCAATAATGATCACCGTTTTTACAACGATTTTTGACCAACCCCATCCACGGACGCCCCGCTTTCAGGTGCTGCCACATAATCTCAAAAGCCTCTGTGGGCATATCCGGATGGCGCACAATATTGTGGTGCTGGCCAATTAATTCGCTGCGAGAATAACCGCTGATCGCTTCAAAGGCTTCGTTACAATGGGTAATAACACCGCTTAAATCAGTGGAGGAAATAAGTTTTTCATCTGCAGAGAAGCGTTGCTCACGCTGGGTTACTGATTGTTTTTTCTTCATAGCTGTCACCTTAAATACACTTGACACATAAAATTTACGATAATTCGACTACTGAGCCGCGCGGTACACTGCGAAAAGCTGCAGATGCATGTGCAGCCACATCATCAACTGACCCGCCAAACAGCGTATAAACCGCGCCAGCAATAGCGATGAATAATAGAAACGCTGACGATAACAGTGAGATTGTGCGCTGATGCCGTTGAAAAAAGCTACCGCGCAGCAACCACGCGTAACTCAATAAAATCAAAAAGTCTGCCGCCATCCAAACCAGCGTCAACACCACTAAACTCAGCTTCAGATCCGCAGTGACATGGATAAACTGCGGGAAAAATGCAACAAAAAAGATGATGTCTTTGGGGTTGGAGACGCCGAGAAAAAAGCCATTCAAGAATCCCGAGCGGCCTTTGACCGGCATCAACGGTGCAGACTGCAGTGCAGGCTGTTGAGCTAACTCTGCACGCAAACCCTGCACTGCGATCCAAGCAATAAAGCCACAGCCCAACAAGCTAATCCAGCGTAGACTCTGCGCATCTAAGGCAATCACCCCCGAAATAATCAGCGCAGCGCAGGCCAGTAACACCAGTGAAGCTAGATTGCTGCCGAGCACGGTGATCAACGCATATTTAAAGCCATGCCGCGAGGCTGCATTCATCACCAACGCCACTATGGGCCCGGGCGTACCGATCAACACAACAATCGCTAAAACATACGCCAACAATACTGCAACGTTCATGCTACTCGTCCTTAAGTCTGTGCGTTAAGTTCTAAAAACCCGTTGCAGAAAAACTATTATTCACCACCTAGAAAACCACCCGACTGACGATTCCATAAGCGTGCATATAAACCATTTTTTGCTAACAACTCTTGATGGCTGCCCACTTCGACAATCTGCCCTTGATCCATCACCACCAAGCGATCCATGGCGGCAATGGTCGATAAACGGTGCGCAATGGCAATCACGGTTTTGTCAGCCATTAAGTCATAGAGGCTGTCTTGAATCGCCACTTCAACTTCTGAGTCTAAGGCGCTGGTGGCTTCATCGAGCAATAAAATCGGTGCATCTTTGAGCATCACGCGGGCAATGGCGATGCGCTGACGCTGTCCGCCCGACAGTTTCACGCCGCGATCCCCCACATGCGCATCCAAACCTGTACGGCCTTTAGCATCCGATAGCGCCGGAATAAATTCCGCCGCTTGCGCGCGCTCAATCGCCAACAGCACGTCTTCTTCAGAAGCATCAGGGCGACCGTAGACAATATTGTCACGCACCGAACGGTGCAATAACGAAGTGTCTTGCGTGACCATACCAATATGCTGACGTAATGATTGCTGACTGACCTTGGCGATATCCTGCCCATCAATCAAAATCTGCCCG
>CANRHT010000197.1 GCA_947630465.1 uncultured Pseudomonadaceae bacterium | reverse complement strand
ACCATATCGACTTTATCCATCACATATTTAAGGACATCGAGCGGTGTCGCTGGGTTAAACACCAAACCGGCTTTACAGCCACCTTGCTTAATCAATTGCAAAGAACGATCAATATGCTCAGAGGCTTCGGGATGAAAGGTAATATAACTGGCACCCGCGTCAATAAATTCGCCAATCATGCGATCGACGGGTTTAACCATCAAATGCACATCAATGGGCGCGGTAATGCCGTATTTGCGTAATGCGCTACAGACCATAGGTCCGATCGTCAGATTGGGTACGTAATGGTTATCCATCACATCAAAGTGCACGGTGTCAGCACCGGCTTCGAGTACACGCTCCACGTCTTCACCTAAACGGGCAAAGTCAGCGGATAAAATCGATGGGGCAATAACAAAAGGCTGCATAGCGTCCTCGTGGTTCAGTCAATAGATGTATGCCTGCAGAGTCAGCAGCACATAAGCGATTAAGTTAGGCGGATATCTTAACGCAACTCGTCTAACCATAGCTCATCTAGATTACGAAACCCCCAGTCTTCTCGGCGTTCACGACAGACAATACTTTCTGCGCATTGGGCCTTTGCTAAATCAACCACTTCCTGCTCAATCGGCACTTTAGATTTACTGGAGAAAAACACTCTCACTTTAGGCTTGAGTAAAAACTCTTCGTTTTTCTCAATAACCACAGCCAGACGCCCACTGGTTAGGCGTACCAATGAACCCACCGGATAAATACCCACGGTACGCACAAATGCTTGGAACACCTCAGGATCAAAATGCCCCTGCCACTGCGCCATGCGCTGTAAAGATTCAGCTGGCCCCCAACCTTGCTTGTAAGGTCGATCAGAAGTAATCGCATCATAGACATCACATACCGCTGCCATACGGGCAAAGATGCTGATTTGCTCACCCTTGAGCTGCTTCGGATAACCACTGCCATCATATTTTTCATGGTGATGCAGGCACACATCGTAGACCTGAGCACAGACTGGAGTTGCACTTTCCAGCAATAACTTAGCGCCGTACACCGGGTGCAAGCGCACCTTGGCAAACTCTGCATCAGTCAGTGAACCGGGCTTGTTCAGCACAGCATCATCCAACATCATTTTACCGAGGTCATGCATTAAGCCAGCGACACCCGCTTTCTGTACTGATTCTTCGTCAAATTCTAATTGACGTGCCAAAGCAATCATCAGCGCACTCACAGCCACTGAATGCATATAGGTATATTCATCAGCATTTTTCAGACGCACTAAACTCAGCAGTGCTGAAGGATTGCGCAAAATAGACCGCGTCATATCGACTACCAGCGCATCTGCGCCACTGATATCAATGGCCTTACCCATACGCACTTCAGAAAACATGCTGATCACCGCATGTTTGGAACGTTCACAAATGTCTAGAGCACGCTTAATTTCGTCCGACATAGGTACGCTTTGCTGCGGCTTGCCCTCAGCGGCCTGCAGCACTGCTTCGGCGCGCTCGACGACTTCCTCAGGCGCTTCACTGGCAACTGAAGCAGGCAAATCAAGGCCTTTTGAGGTATCAATCCAAACTTCTGTTACCGCGCTGTTTTTTAAACTGTAAAGGTCCGCTGAGTCTTGTAAAACAAACCCCGCTTTCCAGAACGGATGATCCATCCAAGATCCGCACAACTCATGTAGATACATGCCTTGCATGACGTTCACAACAGCAATTTTTTTCAGCATAACAATGTTTACCAACACTCAAAGCAGCTTATTAATTGCTTAATTGTGATGGTTTTAATCTTTAGAAGCCACTCAGTTTTATGCAACCGTGGTTTGCTGATAAGGCAACAACATCAATCCGTAATCACTTGCACCGACTGCGCTTCAATTGCATAGGCGGAATCGGCTAAATCATTACTACTGATTTCAACGCGCAGCGTACCTTCCACCCACAATGGCGCATAAATATCATCTAGAAGAATGCCTTGTGGATAACGTACGAGAATAATCTGATTCGGTGGCGGCGGCGGTACGTGAATGCAAGCACCGGGGTAAGGGACTAAAAAAAACTCAACAAAACGGCCTTGCTCATTGGTTTCCAGCGGCACTGGATAACCACCCAATAGCATCTGACGTCCATCCAACTCCGGCACCGTTTGCGTTGAGTACATCACGTCCGGCATATTTTTATCAGTGGTGCGTAATCCGCCAGCACTGGGCGTATAAAAACCACTGTCAGCCTCAGGCGTATCATGTGTGATCTCTGGCATATCAAACAGCGCTTGGCGATCAGACTCGGGCATCAAATCGAGCCAATCAGTTTCTTCAAGCGCTGCCTGTGCAGCACCCACCCACAACAACACCACACAGAGCAGATAGCGCATCACGATTCTATTTAACCTTTGCGTACGGACTCAACGATAAACAACAAAACGACGGCACCTACCACGGCGCCAATAAAGCCTGCAGGCTGACCCGCATGATAGATACCTAACGCCTGACCACCATAAGTCGCAGCCACCGAGCCTGCCAGACCTAAAATAATGGTCATAATTAAACCAATGCCACTCGGGCCAGGCTTCAAAAAACGCGCAATAATGCCCACAAACAGGCCAATGATTAAAGTGGTTAAAATCCCCATCGATCGCTCCCCTAGCACTCAAGTGTTAAAGGTAGACCCATAATCATTGGCACAGTTCAGCTTAAAGCCGCTTAGAACAATTGCTCCAGCGTGCTAATTTGCGCCTGTAAACGCTCAGCAGTGCGACTGCGTAAAGTAACATGCCCTACTTTGCGGCCTGCTTTAAATGCCTTGCTGTAATCATGCAAATGGCAATCGGCAATCGCCAATACTTTAGCGGCCTCAGGGATACTGCCAATACAGTTGAGCATGGCACTGTGGCCTACAGTATCGGTGCAACCCAGCGGTAAACCTGCAACAGCTCGCAAGTGATTCTCAAACTGACTGCACTCTGAGCCTTCAATGGTCCAGTGCCCTGAGTTATGCACACGCGGTGCAATTTCATTGGCTTTTAAACCGCCATCAAGCTCAAAAAACTCAAAGGCTAAAACGCCGACATAATCCAATTCTTTGAGCACCCGTCCGGCATAATCTTGCGCCAGCGTTTGTAATGGATGCGCGATACTGGCAACTGACAAATGCAAAATACCGTCATTATGAATGTTGTGTACCAGCGGATAGCACTGCACTTCACCATCACGTCCACGCACCGCCACCAGCGAAACCTCTCCGGTGAAAGCCACAAAGCCTTCTAAAATACAGGGCACATTGCCCAAATAAGCAAAGGCATCCACGACATCAGCAGGTTCACGTAAGACTTTTTGCCCTTTACCGTCATAACCTAAAGTGCGGGTTTTGAGTACGGCAGGTAAACCGATCTGTGC
>CANRHT010000196.1 GCA_947630465.1 uncultured Pseudomonadaceae bacterium | reverse complement strand
CGCCGATCAGATCAGTAAGCATTGGTTCGTTGCCAATTTTAATCTGTATGAGCAAATGGTGGTCATCCCCGATCTGTTCAGCTGGACCTTGGCCTACAACCGTGGCGCGGCCTTTAGTTTTTTAGCCAATGAAGCGGGCTGGCAACGTTGGTTTTTTGCCGTGATTGCCTTTACTGTCAGTGCGGTATTGGTGGTCTGGCTTAAACGCCTAAAAGCCCATGAAACTTGGCTGGCGATTGCTTTAGCTTTAGTCCTTGGCGGTGCGATTGGTAACTTATACGATCGTGTCGTGCTAGGGCATGTGGTTGACTTTTTTTTAGTGCACTGGTAAACGCAGTGGTATTTTCCAGCTTTTAACATTGCCGATAGCGCCATTACGGTCGGTGCCGTAATGCTGGTGCTGGATATGTTTCGCGGCAATAAACCTGCAGATAGCAACACAACTGGAGCACAGAGCAATGAGTGAACAGCGTATTGAGCAAAACAGCACGGTGACCCTGCATTTTGCTTTGAAGTTTGAAAATGGCGACGTGATCGACAGTAACTTTGATAAAGATCCCGCCACTTTTACCATTGGTGATAGCAGTTTACTGCCAGGTTTTGAAAGAAGCTTGTTTGGCTTGAAAGCAGGCGATGAGCGTGGTTTTGAGATTTTGCCGGAACAAGGTTTTGGCACGCCCAATGAGCAAAATATCCAAGTCTTACCGCGCAGTCAGTTTGAGGGCATGGACTTAGATATTGGTATCTTGGTGATTTTTAAAGATGCCGCTGGTGGAGAGATGCCCGGCGTGGTGAAAGCTTTTGATGATCAGCAAGTGACGATTAATTTTAATCATCCGCTGGCGGGTAAAGTCATTCTCTTTGAAGTCAAAATTATAAACGTGCAAAACAGCGCGTTGTAACTCTTAGAAAGGCGGTATTGATGCGCATTAAGTTAGCCAATCCACGCGGTTTTTGTGCCGGTGTTGATCGTGCCATTGAAATTGTAAACCGTGCATTAGAGGTGTTTCAGCCGCCGATCTATGTGCGCCACGAAGTGGTGCATAACAAATTTGTCGTAGAAGATTTACGGGCACGCGGCGCCGTGTTTGTGGACGAGCTGGATCAAGTGCCCGATGACAATATCGTGATATTCAGTGCGCACGGTGTGTCTAAAGCAGTGCGCGATGAAGCGCAGCATCGGGGTTTAAAAGTCTTTGATGCAACCTGTCCACTGGTCACTAAAGTGCATTTGGAAGTAGTGCGTTACAGCAACGAAGGCCGTGATTGCGTGTTGATTGGGCATGCCGGCCACCCAGAAGTGGAAGGCACTATGGGCCAGTATGATGCACGCCAAGGTGGGCAGATTTATCTGGTGGAAAACGAAGATGACGTTGTTAAGCTGCAAGTGCGTGATCCTGACAGTTTAGCTTTTGTTACGCAAACCACCTTGTCGATGGATGACACCAGTCGTGTGATTGATGCGCTGAAAACTCGTTTTCCAGCCATCAGCGGCCCACGTAAAGATGATATTTGCTATGCCACGCAAAACCGTCAAGACGCCGTGAAACAATTGGCAGATGGTTGCGATGTGGTGTTGGTGGTGGGCAGTCCTAACAGCTCCAACTCCAACCGTTTGCGTGAGCTTTCCGACCGTATGGGAACCCCTGCTTACTTAGTGGATGGTGCAGAAGATTTAAAACCTGAGTGGTTTAAACCTGATGCTATTGTTGGCGTCACAGCGGGTGCCTCAGCCCCCGAAGTCTTGGTGCAAGGCGTGATTGACTGCTTGCGCGGCTGGGGCGCGCAGATGGCTGAAGAGCTCGAAGGGCGCCCCGAAAACGTTACATTCTCCATGCCCAAAGAGCTGCGAGTGGTGACCCTTGAGTAAGTATTGCTGATCTGTGCCTTGTGCCCTGTAAGTGAGCGCGTAATACTCTAGTTTAATGTTCGCTTATGAGTTGTTATAACGGGTGATAACATCGCCGCAGACGACGTGGCTTACCTAGAGGATTGACCATGAAGAAAGTTGTAATCAGTGGCACCGGCTTATTTACGCCAGCGCAGAGTATTTCTAATGATGAGCTGGTTGTTGCCTTTAATGCTTGGGCACAGCAATTTAATACGCAACATGCAGCCGAGATTGCCAGTGGCGCTATCGAAGCCCAGCCTGAATCAAGTTCAGCTTTTATTGAAAAAGCATCAGGTATTAAAAGCCGTTTTGTCATTGATAAAGCCGGTATTTTAGATCCGCAACGCATGAAACCCAGTATTCCCGAACGCAGCAATGACGAGTGGGGCATTCTCTGTGAGATGGCTGTAGTGGCTGCTACAGAAGCGCTGCAGCGCGCAGGTCGTACGCCAGCTGATATTGATGCGGTGATTGTTGCTTGCTCGAACTTACAGCGTGCTTACCCCGCTGTGGCTATTGAAGTGCAGGCGGCTTTGGGCATTCAGGGTTTTGCCTATGATATGAACGTAGCCTGCTCGTCAGCGACCTTTGGTATTCAGGCTGCCACCAACGCTATTCAAGCGGGGCAAGCGCGCGCAGTATTGATGGTGAATCCAGAAATCTGTACTGGTCATCTCAACTTTACTGATCGTGACAGTCATTTTATTTTTGGTGATGCCTGTACGGCCGTGATTTTAGAAGATGCAGAGTTGGCCGTGTCACAACATCAGTTGGAAGTGGTCAGTACCAAGTTGGTGACGCAATTCTCCAATAATATTCGTAACAATGCCGGTTATCTCAATCGCTGTGCGGATGAAGGTGCGGATACTACTGATAAGTTATTTGTGCAAGAAGGCCGCAAGGTGTTCCGCGAAGTGTGCCCGATGGTGGCCAGTTTAATTGCAGAGCATTTAGCCGCCAATCAGCTTGATGTGCACAACGTGCAGCGCTTTTGGTTACACCAAGCCAACCTTAATATGAACTTACTCATTACCCGTAAACTATTAGGGCGTGACGCTACAGCGACTGAGGCACCGGTGATCTTAGATACCTATGCCAACACCAGTTCTGCAGGTTCGGTGATTGCTCTGCATTTACATCAAGATGACCTGCCAGCTGGCGCGATTGGTGTGCTTAGCTCGTTTGGTGCAGGCTACTCAATCGGTAGTGTTATTTTACGTAAGTGCTAATGACCTAAAGATGGCAACGACGCATGTTTATGATGAGGTTACATGCGTCGTCTGCAGCGAGTCAGGCAATAGGCTTGATGTGCTTTGCAACGAGCTTTTGTAAGCGTGGTGCGCCGAGCGTAATTAAAATAAATGCAATCGGCCAAGCGATATAAAAGGCGCGAAACCAGCGCAGTGCAAAGCCATCAGCCATACCGGTATTGACCCAAGTAATTACAAATGTCATTGCCGTAACCATATAAATCGACATCAAAATAGCAAAAACCAGTGGTGC
>CANRHT010000195.1 GCA_947630465.1 uncultured Pseudomonadaceae bacterium | reverse complement strand
GTGCTGCACGAAGGTTCCATCAACTTCAATGCCGGTACACAAGGCGCCAGCACCATTGATGGCTGCGTGGCGTCTGGTGTATTGATTGGTGCCGACTCCACCCTGCAAGGGGGTTGTGCGCTATCCAATAATGCCAATCAGCCGCTGATCAGCGTTGGCCATCATTGCGTGATCAACAGCCATGCGGGAGTGGGTATTTCACTGGGTAACCGCAATACTGTTGAGGCCGGCCTCTGGCTCACTCAGGACACTCCAGTGCAGGTGTTTGATGCAAATCAGCAGCGACTCAAATCCGTACTCGCCAGCGAATTGGCTTTACAGGATGATCTGGCCTTTTATCGCAATCCGGAAAGCGGTGCAGTGGAATGTCGAGTAACAACTGCGCCATAACATACGCCAACGCACGCGCTCATCTCAGTATCGCCGCGTGCGTTTAATGATAGAACTGCATCGTTTTTACTGACTCTAGTGCTTTCCTGTAGTGGATATTCAGCCCATGCTTCTGCCCTCTCCTTGGCGTCAATTTTTCCCTGGTATGCAGGCTTTTACCGAGCAGCAACAGGTGTGGCTCGATAGCGCTGCCACGGCACAAAAGCCACAAGTGATGCTCGACGCCCTCTGCCAGTATTACCAAAACGGTGTGGCGAATGTGCACCGCGCGCAACACGCACCGGGCGAACGTGCAACCCGTGCCTTTGAAGACGCACGCCGTTGTGTTGCGCACTGGCTGCAGGCTGGTACTGAAGATCAAGTGATTTTCACTAAAGGCAGCACGGAAGGGATTAATTTACTCAGCCATGCCTTAGCCCATCACTTGCAAGCCGGCGATGAAATCCTGATCAGTGCTTACGAGCACCATGCCAACTTGCTGCCTTGGCAACAATTAGCGCAGCGCCAAGGCTTGCAGTTAACAGTCTTACCGATCAACGACGACGGTCACTTGGATATTGAATACGCCATACACCAGCTGTCACCGCGCACACGGTTGTTAGCAATCAGCACCTTATCCAATGTTATCGGCCATCAACAAGCGCTAGAGCCTTTACTGACAGCTGCACGTGATATGGGCATTTGGACGGTGATTGATGGTGCGCAGTCAGCCGTGCATCAACGCCCCAACCTGCAACAACTGCCTTGTGACTTTTTTGTGTGCTCAGCACATAAACTCTATGGCCCGGATGGTGTGGGGATTTTATTTGCCCGCAAGCAGGCCGCGCAGGCACTACGCCACTGGCAATTCGGTGGCGAAATGGTGCGTCACTGTGATTATCAGCACGCTGAGTTTTTGCCCGCCCCTTTAGGCTTTGAACCCGGCACGCCGAGCACGGCAAATATTATTGCGTTTGCCGCCACTTTAGTTTGGCTGCAAAGCTTAGACAGCTCAGCCATTGCTGCACATGAAGCGGCGCTGCATGCACAACTGTTAAGCGGTTTACAGGCTCGCGGCATGCAGATTATTGGTGCGCCCAATTGCGCTTTAGTCAGTTTTAATGCACCCGGAGTACATCATGCGGATTTAGCGCTGTTGCTCGGTGAGCAAGGCGTGGCGGTGCGCGCCGGTCATCATTGTGCAATGCCATTGATGCAGCATTTAGGACTGTCCGGTGCACTGCGGGTGTCGTTGGCGATGTATAACGATGGCACCGATATTCAACGCTTGTTTAGCGCTTTAGATCAGGCATTGGAGATTTTACAGTGAGCACACTCAGTAGCGCAGCACAGCAAGCTTTAGTTGAGTTTCAAAACTGTGCGCAGTGGGAGCAACGCGCACGCTTAGTATTGCACTACGGCGCGCAACTCAATGAACTCGCAGAAGAACAACGCAGCGCAGACAATCTTATCCACGGCTGTGAAACTCGTGTTTGGCTGATTCTGGACCGTCAAACCCAGCCGTGGCGCTTTCAAGTCGCCAGTGAAGCACGTTTACTGCGGGGTTTATTGGCCTTGTTGCTTGTGCGCATTGATGGCCTAAACGCTGAACAAATGCTCAGCGTTGATCTGGCCGAGTGGTTTAAGCAACTGGGCTTAGCGCGACAACTCTCACCCTCACGCAGCAATGGCCTCAATGCAGTGCTCAAAGCGATGCACGAGTTACTGCAACAACCCAGCGCCTAAGCCTTGCTTACCGAGCGTAATATGAGTGTGCTGCAACAGGCTGAGCAGACTAACCGCGCGGATGGTGTTCACTGTGAATGGCTTGCAAGCGCGCACGTGCCACGTGGGTGTAAATCTGTGTGGTGGATAAATCACTGTGCCCTAACAGCATCTGCACCACGCGCAAATCAGCACCATGATTGAGCAAATGCGTCGCAAAGGCATGGCGCAGGGTGTGCGGTGACAAGGGTTTGCTGATGTTGGCAGTTTTCGCATGGATTTTAATGCGATGCCAAAAAGTCTGCCGCGTCATCTGCTGCCCGCGCTGACTGGGAAATAGCGCATCGGTCGTCGCCGCATTCAACAACTGGCCACGCCCGTCTTTCAGATAGCGCAGCAACCAATCCAAAGCATGTTCACCCATCGGCACTAACCGCTCTTTCGAGCCTTTACCCATAATGCGCACAACACCTTGGCGAGTATTGAGTTGATCCAAGGTTAAGCTGACCAACTCAGTGACGCGTAATCCACAGGCGTACAGCACTTCCAACATGCAGCGATCGCGCAAACCCAAAACATCATCGACATCTGGCGCGGCTAATAAAGCCTCAACATCAGCTTCCGACAAAGTATCGGGCAACGCACGGCCAATCTGTGGCAAATCGACTTGCAGAGTAGGGTTTTCAATAATGCTGCCTTCTTCCAGTAAGTACTGATAAAAGCCGCGCGCACCCGATAAAAACCGCGCACTTGATCGCGCTTTATAACCCGCCTCTAAGCGCCAACTTAAGTATTCCAGCAGAGTATCGCGACGCACCTGCTGCAAGCTTTGCCCACGCCCTAATAACCACTGCGCAAACTGTTCCAAATCACTGCGATAGGCCATGCGGGTATTATCTGACAAGCCTCGCTGCAACCACGCCGCATCTAAAAACCGCGTTAACGCCGATAAGTCCGGCTGCGTATCCGCCTGCATATTGATTACACCTTGGGTTTATATAAAAAGTATTGAGCGCGATTGTAGGGTATGTGTGTGCTGTATGGCAGTTGTGTGCGGCATGAGTAATTAAAATACTCAGCACCTACAAACATCAGTTCTAGCAACACGCACCTAAGCCTGTAAGTTTGATCATTCATAGCTTACAGGCCTACAGTAAAATTTATTTTATCTGTAAATAGTCTGATGTTTTCCTTTAAACTTGCTATCGTTTAGCAATCGTTCAGCACCAACCGGGCCACAACTGCGCTTATCAGTCTGCAGCCGCTTACATCCAAATAGACAAGGATTTTCCCTGTGGCCCATTTCAGAGTATT
>CANRHT010000194.1 GCA_947630465.1 uncultured Pseudomonadaceae bacterium | reverse complement strand
GGCCAGTAGTAGCTATCAGGTTGTGAGCGAGCGCCAAAGATGGCTTGGCCGACGCGCACAATGGTTGAGCCTTCAGCAATCGCCAGCTCAAAATCCCCGGACATGCCCATGGACAATTCAGTCAATTGCATACCGGCAGGTGCGATTTTTTGTAAGCTGTCACGCAGTTCGCGCAATTGTCTAAAGCAGCCACGTACAGCCTCTTGATCCTCTGAGTTCATCGCTAAGGTCATCAGTCCGCGTACGCGTAAGCGTGAAAACTGTCCCAGTTGTGCAATCAATTCAGGCGCTTGCTCGGGGTTGATACCGTATTTGCTCTCTTCGCCTGAGGTATTGATTTGCACTAGGACGTCTAAATAACGGTCTTCAATTTCCAAGCGCTGATTGAGCGCCTGCGCCAAACGCACACTATCAAGGGCGTGAAACTCGCTGGCGAAGCGGGCAACATACTTGGCTTTGTTGGTTTGTAGATGGCCAATCACGCTCCATTCAAGGTCGCCTAAATCTTCGAGTTCTTGCCATTTTTGATAGGCTTCTTGCACTTTGTTTTCACCGAGCATGCGACAGCCAGCGGCGTAGGCTAAGCGTAAGTAATCTGCAGGGTGAGTTTTGCTGACGGGTAATAAGCGTACTTCTTGTGGATCGCGCCCAGCATCTACACAGGCCTGATCAATACGGGCGCGAATGCTGGCTAAATTTTGACGCAGTTGTTCGATGGTTTCAGCTTGAGGAAAAGGGTTGCTGTCGTTCAAGGTGGACTCCTATCAACACATAACAAATATGCCAAGTAGTCTATCAGAACGCTTTGCGCATGCCGCACCTTGTTAGTATCGCTTTTCCCTCAACAAGACATCCTGTCTTGATTCGGGCGCTGCGCCATCCTTGGCTCCGCTTGCCGCGACACCAACAAGGTACTCATTGATCAGTGATGTTGTTTGCGTGTCTTTAGTGCAACTCTTTTAAGCTATCATTTTATGGGGTTTTATTAAGATCTGTTGGTCTGCAACAAGTAATAAATCTGCACAGTTGATTAGGGCTGCAATAGTGAAAACTTCACCGCTGGTCAACGAGTGCTTCGGGGTGGGTGTGGTGAGCGAGCCAGGGATGGCGAGCGCCGGAGTTGAACCCTGGATGGGTTCATCGACGGATTAACACTCACCCCGAAGTACGGCATACACCTAAACTGATGAATTCTAATCAAGCTAAGCTAAGTATCCAGAACAATATGCGCATACCGCACCTTGTTAGTATCGCTTTTCCCTCAACGAGGCATCCTGCCTCGTTGAGGGGCTACGCCATCCATGGCTACGCTGATCGCAACACTAACAAGGTGCTCATTGAGCAGTGATGCTGTCTTTTAGTGCAGCATGCGCAAAATTAAAGTTACGAGAGGTTGTTAAAAGCTGAACTTAACTCCCGCCGTCAGATTACGGCCGGGTAATTGCACATCATCTTTAATAAAAGAGGTGTGTTCACGCGCCTTAACGTTTAACAGATTATCTGCACGCAGATACAGAGTGTAATCACTGCTGGAGAGCTGTCCTTGATAGGTCAGAGCGGCACCCAGCATGTTATAGCCAGAGGTTTTAGTTTCGTAATCAGCAATATTGTTTTGCTGTTGTACACGCCACAATTCAACCTGACCATCAAGTGCAGACGTAAAGGATTGTTGTAAACGCAAACCCACTCGATCAGCAGGAATACGCGCTAAATCACCCCCTTTACCGCGTAATTTTCCGCGCACATGGTCAGCCAGTACGGTACTGGTAAAGCCGTTACTGAATTGATAGGCCATTTGGCCTTCGACGCCACGAAACACCGCATTGTCTTGCTGGTAAGAAATAACCCGATAATCAGCCCCAGGGCGTTCTCCAGTATCTTTGCCGTAAATATAATCATTGATCCGGTTTTGATAGAGACTCAGGCTATAGGTTAAAGCACCTTGGTGTTTGCGTAGAGTGAGCTCAATGTTGTGCGATGTTTCTTTATCAAGCTGAGTATTACCCTGCTCAATAGTGCGACTTGCCGCGTGCGGACCAAAGGCATACAACTCCTCAGCTTCAGGTAAACGTTGCGAGCGGGAGAAAGACGCCCCCAAGTTGTAATCATCAGCGAAGTCCCACACGGCACCGATAGAGGCTGAAGTACCGCTGTGGTTTCTATTGGGTTTGGTACCTTTACGCACATCAATGTTTTGCCATTCATGACGCAAACCGAGCTCATAACGCAAATCATTCCATTGATATTCCTCTAAAACAAACACTGCATGATTTTTGGTTAAAGTGGCGGGAACATAGGCTTCTTCACCTGACGCTTTAAAATTACGACGATTGCTTTGCCCACCAATGGTGCCACGCCAGCCAAATAGGGGTTCATGGGTCAACTCTAAACGCGCATCAGTGGCTCTGTTATCAAAGCGTGTCGCCACATCCTGACCTTCAATTTCTTCGTGCTGATAATCAGTGTGCGCCAAACGTACTTTAGCCAAGCTAAAACCAGCAAAAGGATTGTTATACTCACCACGCACATCCCAACGTTTTTGCACCATATCAATATAAGGTGCGCCGTGATCATGATCATGGTCATGGCTGTGTCCACCACCGTGGCTGCCGCAATGCCAGTGCAGTGTTGCGCCATGTCCGTGCGTGTGGCAATGGCCTTCCTCGTGAGCCAGCAAGCCATATTCATTGGCTTGGCGGGTATAGGCCACACCTAAATAACCCTCATCACCAATCCAGCTCAAACCTAGAGTGCCAGTGCTGGTGTCGTTGTACGAGCCCGTTTGTTTTTTCGAGCGAGAGCCATCCTCATGACCCGCTAGGCGATAAGGGTCAGCGTCGCGCTTTAAGCCTTCGACTCGCAGAGCAAAATCACCTAGGCCTAAGGTTGCACCAGCGATTGCTGCGCTTTCTTTAGCCACCGTATTGCCTTGCCATTCAAGATCAACTTGATGGCCATTTTCAGGTTGCTGGGTGGGAATTTTTTTATCGATCAGATTGATCACGCCACCAATTGCACCGCCGCCATACAGCAGGGTAGCTGGGCCTTTAAGGACCTCGATGCGCTCCAGTAGCAGTGGCTCGGTCGTCACCGCATGGTCAGCGCTTAGGGTTGAAGCATCCAGCATACCGACGCCATCAGAGAGCACTCTGACACGCGCACCGTCCATGCCGCGGATCACCGGACGGCTGGCACCCGCGCCAAAGGAGCTGCCGCGTACACCTGGAATGTTTTTCACAGTGTCGCCTAAAGTGGCTTGACGCTGCAGTAACAGTTGCGAGCCTTCAAGCACGTCTGAGGCGCTGACCATTTGTGTGGATGATTGAGCTAGTGCACTGGCGCTGATAACAGTCGTAGGCAGTTGTGCGGTGCTGGCATTTTGCGCATGAGCTTGAGTTAAAGGTAGTG
>CANRHT010000193.1 GCA_947630465.1 uncultured Pseudomonadaceae bacterium | reverse complement strand
CGGAGAAGGGTAGTCATTCGTCCTTGGGTTATACGCAAAAGCGTCAAGCGTTATTTGCCGATGGCGGCACTATTTATATGTATTACTCGCGCGGTGGGGATTCGATGAATTTCAGCGCGCAAGGCCCCGGTAATGCAGTCTTGATTAAGTCCGGTTTCCCGTATTTTGATGCGCTGTCACCCGAGTCGACTCTAAGCATTCTGCAAGCCAATAACCCCGACCGCCAAGGTCAACCACGACCTGTCGAAAAACTGTGCAGTGGGCAAACCTTATTGTGTAAAAGCTTAGGCTTAAAAGTACCCGATTGGGATAATCAGCGTTTTGATCCGCAGCGTTTTTATGTGGAAGATTGCGCTGTAGCTGTACCAGAGATTATTCAAAGCACACGTTTAGGTATCACTCAAGGGCGCGATGAGCATTTGCCATACCGTTTTGTCGATGCCGAGTTTGCTCGCTATTGTACGAAAAATCCTTTACGCCGTGGTCAAGTGGAAGGGCAGGACTTTTCTCGCATTAGACTGGCTCATCCGGCTGTTTAGTTGTGCTATTGCTCAGCACATGCGCAGCTAAAGTACGAATCGAGCCCAGCTGCTGGCTGATCAATAACAACTGGGTTTGCAATAAACGCAGGGTGTCATCTTCCTCTTCAGGCAAGTCACGCAAACGATAGGATTGCAGTTGCTCTGCCTCGCTGTGCACCTCAATGGCTTCGCGTTTAATCAGCTGGTGGGCAATGCTTTCTAAGCTGTCTGCCAGCAGTTGTGCTTCTTGATTGAGGACTAAATAAGTGGGTGCATGCGCGAGCTTTTCACGGTGTGCGCCCAGCGCAGAAATATAGCTGAGCAAGGTGTGCGTGAGCAGTAAAAAGCGAAAGCCGATATCGGTTTGTTTGCGAAAATAACCCGGCTCTTTGAGCATATTGGTTAAGGTGCTCGACAATGCCGCATCAGCATTATGCGCGTCACGGCGCGCGACACGGTAGGCCATATCGTCAGTTTTGCCTTGGGTGTACTCCAGCATAATTTGCTTAAGGTAACGGCCATTACTGCGCAGGGTTTGCCCCAATACCACATTTAAGCGGCGGCCTTGCCAGTCAGGCAAGATAAAAAACACCGCTAAGCCGGCGATGGCACTACCAATTAAAGTATCGGTTAAGCGGGGTAAGAACAGGTTATAACCATCACCAATTTGGTTGAAACAGAACAACACCATCATCGTGATGAAGGCGGTGGACAGTTTGTAATGCGTGGTGCGGGTAGTGAAGTAGGCGACTCCAGCGGCAACGGCTATCAGCGCTTGGAACCATAATGCAGGGAACAGCTCCAGTAACACCCAGCTGGCGGCTAAACCTAAAATAGTGCCAATAACACGCTCAGCGAGGCGGGTGCGAGTGGCACCGTAATTAGGGCGGCAGACAAACACTGTGGTGAGTAAAATCCAATAGCCTTGGTCGGGGTGCAGCATTTGCATCACGCCATAACAGGCGGCAACGGCAATGCTTAAGCGCAAGGCATGACGAAACAGCAGCGAGTGAATACTGAAATGCTGACGAATACGCTCAAAGGCTTCTTTAAGTGATTTGGGGTCGCGATCTAAAATGGCGCTGTCTTGGGTCAGTGCCAACGCATCAGGGTTAGCGGCATCGCGCAGCAAATGATCTAAGGTGCTGAGGTTGTTGGCAAGGGCGCGCAGTGAGCGCAGTAAATCACGCCACTCTGGATTGTTTTGCTGTTTAAGGTAAGCAATCGCCGCTTGTAAATCTTCCAGTGCCGCGCTGTGTCCGCCGCCGTAATCAAAAGGTTGGCGCAGTTCAATGGCTTTGGCCAGCGCTTTACAGCCGTCACCTTGCTGGCGCAATAAGCGTAAGCAACGAAACAGCACATCACTGTGGAAAAAGGCTTCTGATAGTTTTTGGTAAGGGTAGTGTGATGAACTGGCGCGCTCATGGATGTCTTGCGCGAGAAAATACAGTTTTAAATAACGATTGATTTTGCTGTTACTGCGCCGGCCAACGCGATGCAAAATAATCGCTTTAGTGTCATTGAGTGCCGCCACTACACGGCTATTTTGGTTGGCTAAGGCCAGACGCTGACTTTCGATGTCGGCGTTACGAATTGGCTCAAACAGCGCTGATTTGGCTTTTAAATAGTGGCATTGTTCGCGAAATAAGCGCGCTAAGCTGTGTTGCAGTGGCTGCTGAGAAAACAATCCATACCAGCCCACTGAGAGCACGCCATAAATCGCCGCACCAATTACTAAGTACATGGGTTGTTGCCAGATGGGCGCCAGAGCGTCGCGGTTTTGCTCTAAGCCAATCATACTGTAAATCGCTAGAATTAACGTGGCATAAGCAACGGTAGCATAGCGCTCTCCGAGCGCGCCAAGCATGATCAAGCAGAAAGTGGCTGCGCATAAAGCACTGATAAATACCCAGCGATAGGGATGCAGCAGCTCGACCGCCATGGCGGTAAAGAAGAAACAAATCAGGGTCACGCACAAGGAAAATAAACGGCCTTGCCAGCTGTCGTCTGACTCGGCTAAGGCACTGGCAATCACCCCAAGAAATAAGGGGGTAAGCAACTCCATTTGGCCGCTATACCAACACCAAGTCATGCTGCCGGAGAGGGCAATAAAAAAGCGTAAACTCGGGCCGAAACGCTCCAGCGCCCATAAGCGCCGTAGCGAGTGACTAAAAGAGAGTGAGCTCATGGATGATCCTTGTGCCAGGTAGGGGTTGGCAATATCCGTAAAACAAGGTTTTAGGCTGGCACAAGATGACCTAAACGGCAAGACACAGGCTGCTTAAGCAGACAAGCGCCAGAGATTTTCATCTTGCAAGGTGCGAGTCGATACATAGCGGCATTCACCGTCAATGGCTTCTAGCTCTGTAGTGCCGCCCAGTTGGTCGACAATTCTATAGCGCATACCGTGGCGCGTATCTTCAAGCGGATAAAGAAGACAAATTTGTTCAGCCAGTTCACTCAGGGTAGACATTATGTAACTCCATATTTTCGGTGACACCTTTGTAGCGGGTTTGAGTTACAAAATGATGAACAGTTCAGCTTTTATGCCAAAAGCCGCTGGGTTGCTCGCCCAATCACAGCGTATCTCTGCATAAACCTCGATACTTTGCAAAATCATCCTATATCAATTTTTATTGATATAGCTGTTGCGAAGCCTTCTTGGTGCGACTAAACTGCGCAACCTATGAGTACAGCCACGCCATTACCAATATGCAGTCAGACCGACGCTTTAGCCGCTTTTTGTAAAGCCGCTGGTGAGCCCTTGCGTCTGAATATTTTGCGTGCGCTGAGCAATGACTCCTTTGGTGTTTTAGAGCTGGCGCATATTTTTGCTATCGGCCAATCGGGTATCAGTCACCATTTAAAAGTGCTGAGCCAAGCCGGTTTAGTCAC
>CANRHT010000192.1 GCA_947630465.1 uncultured Pseudomonadaceae bacterium | reverse complement strand
AGAAGGATGCACCGCAGCGCAGCCATGAAAAATATCTGCCTAGCATACATGAGGCGGGCGCAAGGAGGGAAACGGCATCTTTGTATCGATTGTGATCGTGAAGCGTGGCAAGGCATTGAGGTTTTCATCTCGACAAGCCTGTTAATCTGTAGAGCAGGAGGGCGGCAGAGATAAGCCTGAGGCGGTGGTATTGCTGGGCAATCTTATTTATGCTGAATTTTCAGTAAAAATGCTGCGTATCTGGTTTTGCGAACGCTATTTTTTGGTGCTGGTTTCATTTTCTCCAATCATTGCTTTAGGAGGTCACCTTGACTGCAGTATCGCCTCAGCGCGTTTTGATTCTGGTGACCAGTGGTCCGAGCACGCCGGCACGCTGCGCTGCACCTTTTCACATCGCTACTTTGCTGGCCTGTATGGATGCCGAAGTCACCCTGTATTTGACTGGTGAGGCGGCGCAGTTTGCCCATCCGGGTGTGGCGGAGACAGTATTCCCTGAGGAGGGCGGTGCGCCAGTGCTGCATTTTATTCGCCAAGCGAAGCAAATGGGTGCGCGCCTATTGCTGTGTCGCAAACCGCCACTCGCCGGAAAAACGGTGCTTGTCGAACCGATCTTAATTGCTGAAGTGGACGATTACGGCAGCGGTGGTGAGTTGGCGACGATGATTCTTGAATATGAAAAGGTGCTCTCATTATGATATTGGCTGGTATGCGCTTTCCCGATGGGCTCTGGTACGCCCCCAAGCACAGCATGTGGCTGCGCGAAGAAGCAGATGGTGCAGTAACTTTAGGCCTGACCGATTACGGCGTGGCTTTGTTTGGTGATATTTTTGCCTTTACCCCGAAACGTTTAGGGTTACATATCGAGGCTGATCGCAGTTTAGGTGTGGTGGAGTTTGCTAAAGCTGCGGCTTCGGCCAAAAGCCCGATTGCCGGTACGGTGGTGGCGCACAACGAGTCGCTGTCGCAGCGCCCAGCGTTGATCAATCGAGATTGTTACGGTGCTGGCTGGATGATTCGCTTACGCCCTGATGATTGGGCCAGCGCGCAGTTGCAGTTGTTGCGCGGTGAGCCAGCGTTAGCAGCTTTTGTTGCACAAGCACAAAGTGACGGTTTTGATCCACAGGATGAAAGTGTGCAGGCGCTGAAGTTAAAAGACTGAATTGGACGTGCTAGATTGTTGCGAAGTGGCGGAGGGCAGTGGGAGTCGAACCCACCCAGGAACGGTTGCCGTCCCCAACCGGATTTGAAGTCCGGCCACACCACCGGATGTGATTGCCCTCCGTAAGCTCAATACATTAACGCGTTTTGATGCGTAACACTATGCTACTTTCTTCACGTATTCGACGTTGATTAGCGAAGCGCCGCGTCACGCCGAGACGGTCGAGATATTCCAATAACTGTACGCAACGTTTACGCCCCAAACCCAAAGCATCACGAAACGCTACCACTTCTAGGGTGTTATCGTTTTCGGCTAAGCGGACGGCGCATTCTGCCAAGTGCTCGATGGCAGGCTCAGGATAAAACAAGTCGCGCACCACTTGATGCAATTGCCCTAAACGCGCAAGTTTCAGCAGCAGTGCACGCACTGAGGCTTCATCAATATTTTCAAGTTGCGCAAGGTCGCGTACCCAAGGTGGATTAATACCGCCAGCTTCAAGATGTGGCCACAGTTGGGCTTTCAGTGCTTCCTCAGTCTCGCTTAAACGCACCTGAAACTCAGGCATGTGCAGCCATGGACCGCTGCTCGCCACGCTGGCATCACTTAACGCCTCATCCAGCAGCGCACTGAAGACAGCAGGCTCTAAATGAGGAAGACCATAGCGGCGTAAGCGGCCACGGTCGGGGCCTGACTCGTCGGGTTGCTGCTGATGAAAACGCGTTAACGCCTCGGTTAGCGTTAAGCGATGCTGTTGCCAGAGTGCCTCAGTGAATAAGCGTGGGCCACTGGCGGTTTTCTTGGTGACAGTGCCGTGCGGTAATAACCAGCCGTGTTGGGGGCGGTTGAATTTGCATTCTAGAGTTGCTGGCGCCAAACCGTTATCAGCAGCGCTGAGTAAGGCGGGCAGTGCGACTTCGAGCCCACCTTGTTGCAACGCTTGCAATTGTGCCAGTCGTGCTGGCGTGCGCCGCCGCCTTGTCGGTGGATTAGGATCAAGCACAATACCGCCGCCCAATGTGTGCCAAGCAGACTGGTCGCGCAGCACCACAGGGTCGCCATACACAGCTTGTGTCGTCTCATCCAGCACCAGTTGCGCTAGAGTGCTACTGCCGGGAATCAGGCGCGACTCGTCTAGCAGTGCCACGCGTCCGGTTAAACGTTGCGCACCAAGATGCACATGCACTGGCGTCCAGTGCTCTAGCGCTCGAGCCGCATCAGGTAATAGAGCGAGTTGGATATCCAGTCTACGACTTGGGCTTAACAATGCGGCGGGCAGCAACCAGTTACCGCGATGAATGTGTTGCGCCTTCAGTCGATCACCGGCCAGATTGAGCGCCACCCGTTGCCCCGCTTGAGCCGTTTCGGCAACAGAGTTTTGCGCATGCAAGCCGCGCACTCGTACTGTTTGATGAGCACCTTTGCTATCGACCAATAATAGGCTGTCGCCGACCGTTACCCGTCCGGACAAGGCGGTGCCGGTCACTACGGTGCCGGAACCGGAAATACTAAAAGCGCGATCGACTGATAGACGAAAATGGGTGTGATCGGCATGCTGCGCGATATGGCTGGCCTCGGCTAACAGCACCTCGCGCAGTGTGGCAATGCCATCACCGCTCGTGCTTGAAACAGCAAAAATAGGAGCGTCAGCGTAGGGGCTTACCGCCAGCAACGACTTGATTTCAATTTCTGCAGCAGTCTGACGCTGCGCATCGACTCGGTCGCATTTGCTCAGTACCACCCATAAACGCGCAATACCCAGTAATGCTAGGATCGCTAGATGCTCGCGAGTTTGCGGCATCACTCCGTCATCAGCAGCAATCACCAATAGAGCCAAATCAACCCCAGCAGCACCGGCCAACATGTTATGCACAAAACGCTCATGGCCAGGTACGTCGATAAAACCTAAGGTTGCTTGGCCGCCTAAATCGGCATAACGGTAACCCAGATCGATGGTAATACCGCGTTCCTGTTCCTCGCGGCGCTGATCGCCAGCATGACCTGTTAGGGCTTGCAATAGTGCGGTTTTACCGTGATCGATGTGCCCTGCAGTAGCGATAATCATGTATTGCTCACTTGTAGCTCCGAGATCTGGGCAATGAATAGATTTTCATCATCCAGTTGGCGCAGGTCGAGCCATAAAGCGTCGTCATCCAGACGACCGACTACGGCAATCGGCAAGGCACGCAAGGCTGCCATTAACGCGGTCAGTGCGCGGTTACGTTCTTTGCGCGCACCTTGCGGACGAATGCACAGCGCGGCGCTGGGCAGGCGGGCGATGG
>CANRHT010000191.1 GCA_947630465.1 uncultured Pseudomonadaceae bacterium | reverse complement strand
GCCCACAGAATCTTGGATTTCTGCTAGAATCCTCAGCTTCTATTGTTTACTTCTGCGTGATCAACGCTTAGAGGATTGCATGACCGTTTCTATTAAGACTCCTGACGACATCGCAAAAATGCGCATCGCAGGCCGCCTGGCCGCACAAGTGCTAGAGATGATTGAAGAGCACGTGCAAATTGGCGTGACCACCGACGAACTCAACACCATCTGCCACGATTATATTGTTAACGTGCAGAAAGCCATTCCAGCGCCGCTTAATTACAACGGCTTCCCTAAATCGATTTGCACCTCGATTAACCACGTGGTGTGCCACGGCATCCCTAACGATAAGCCACTGAAAGATGGCGATATCATCAACATTGATATCACCGTGATCAAAGACGGCTACTTTGGTGATACCAGCAAAATGTTTTTAGTCGGCAATACGCCAGAGTGGGCGAACCGTCTGTGCCAGATCACCCAAGAGTGCCTGTATAAAGGCATTGAAATTGTGCGCCCAGGTACTCGCCTTGGTGACATCGGTGAAGTGATTCAAAAACACGCGGAAAGCCATGGTTATTCAGTGGTCCGTGAGTATTGCGGTCACGGTATTGGTACTGTGTTCCATGAAGAACCACAGATCCTGCACTACGGTAAAGCAGGCACGGGTATGGAGCTCAAAGAAGGCATGACTTTTACCATTGAGCCGATGATTAATCTGGGTAAAAAAGAAACCCGTTTGCTCGGTGATGGCTGGACCGCCATTACTAAAGACCGCAAATTAACCGCGCAGTGGGAGCACACCTTAGTGGTCACTGCTGATGGTTATGAGATCTTTACGCTGCGCAACGATGAGACCTTCCCAGCAACATCGTCTTAATCCAGCGTTCAATTTCAGGTGCCTGAACACAGGCATCTGACAGACATGCAAAGCACAGCAAGCGGCGATAACCCGCTGCATCTGTCGCTGCATGCCCAGCCTGACTGTCAACTCACTGCTTCTTGCGCGAGGTGTTAAACATGTCCCATACCGATCTTGAATTGTTTGACCCCGACGAATTTGCCCGCCAACTCTCTGAGCACAGTCAGCCCATTAGCCTATTTCGCAGTGCCATCGAGCATGCGCGTATGGTGCTTGATCAGCGTTTTCTCGATCAGCACGACATCCAAGAAGTGATTCTCGCTCGCGCGTGGTTTATTGATCACCTCCTCACCCACGCTTGGCCGGCGCCGCATTGCATTAAAGGCGGTTGTCAGATTGCGTTGGTGGCCGTCGGCGGTTATGGCCGCGCGGAACTGCACCCTTACTCTGATATTGATTTACTGATTTTGTTGGAGCATGACAACAACGAGCACTTGCACGAACAGATCTCCAGCTTTTTAACCCTGCTGTGGGATATTGGCTTGGAAGTCGGTCATAGCGTACGCACGGTGCAGCAATGCGCCGATGAAGCGCGTAATGATTTAAGCGTGATGACCAATCTGCTCGAAAGCCGTTTAGTACTCGGTGAAGCACAGCTGCTGGATCGCATGCGTAAGCAGATAGGCCCGCAGCATATGTGGTCCAGCGAAGCGTTTTTCTGTGGCAAACGTGAAGAACAGCGCGTGCGTCATGAAAAATATAACGATACTGAATACAACCTTGAGCCCAACGTAAAAGGCTCGCCCGGTGGCTTGCGTGATGTGCAAACCATTATGTGGGTTGCGCGCCGCCGTTTTGGTATGCGTACTTTAAGCAGCTTAGAAGCACCGGGGTTTTTAACTGAAGGCGAATACCGTTTACTGGCGCATGCACGCGAATTTTTATGGCAAGTGCGTTATGCGCTGCACATGTTAGCCGGTCGTAACGAAGACCGTTTACTGCTGGATTATCAGCAAAAAATTGCGCACATGTTTGGTTATCAAGACGATGATAACAAGCAAGCCATTGAGCATTTTATGCAGAAGTACTACCGCGTGGTCATGGGTATTTCGCAGCTCTCAGATTTGATCAGCCAGTACTTTGAAGAAACCATTTTACGCAGCGGCACTGTCGAAGTACCAACGCCACTCAATGAACGTTTCCGTATCCGTGGTGGTTATATTGAAGCCTGCAACCCTTATGTATTTAGCGATACACCTTCAGCTATTTTAGAGATTTTTGTGCTGCTGGCTCAGCATCCTGACATCAAAGGTGTGCGCTCGCAAACCATTCGTATTTTGCGCGACAATCGTCATTTGATTGATGATGCGTTTCGCAGCGACCCGCGCAACATCAATTTATTTTTAGAGTTGTTTCGCTGTGCAGAAGGCGTGCACATGAACCTGCGCCGCATGAATCGCTACGGTATTTTAGGGCGTTACCTGCCTGATTTTGGCCGTATTGTTGGGCAAATGCAGCATGACTTATTTCATATTTATACGGTCGATGCGCACACGCTGAATTTGATTAAGCACCTGCGTAAACTGCGCCACCCTGACTTTGCAGAAAAGTTCTCTTTGGCCAGCGCCATTATTGGCCGTCTGCCGAAACCTGAGCTGATTTATTTGGCTGGCCTGTTCCATGACATTGGTAAAGGTCGTGGCGGTAACCACTCCATGGTTGGTGCCGAGATTGCTGAAGAATTTTGCAAGTTGCACAAGCTACCGGCTTGGGATGCGCGTTTAATTGTTTGGCTGGTGCGCAGCCACTTAGTCATGTCGGTCACCGCGCAACGTAAAGATATTTCCGACCCGGAAGAAATCAATAACTTTGCCATGCTGGTCGGCGATCAAACGCGCTTGGATTACCTCTATGTGCTGACGGTGGCTGATATCAATGCCACAAACCCCACACTGTGGAACTCATGGCGCGCACAACTGTTGCGCCAGCTCTACAGTGAAACGCGCCGTGCTTTGCGCCGTGGTTTAGAAAACCCGCTGGAACGTGAAGAGCAAATCGCCACCCGCCAAGCCACAGCGTTAAGCCTACTGACAGAAGAAGGCGCTGATCCGGACTCCGTTGAGCAACTCTGGAGTCAGCTCGGTGATGACTATTTTTTACGCCACAGTGCCGGTGATATTGCTTGGCACAGTGAAGCTATTTTGCAACACGGCAACAGCTTAGAGCCGCTGGTGTTAGTGCGTGAAACCACCCAGCGCGAATACGATGGCGCCACACAGATTTTCGTTTACGGTGCGCAGCGCCATGACTTTTTTGCGGTGACGGTTGCGACCCTTGATCAGCTGAATTTAAGCACACTGGATGCGCGCATTATGACCTCCAGCGGTCACTTCAGTATTGAAACCTATATCGTGCTGGATGCCGATGGCGATCGCATTGGTCATGATTGCGAGCGCATTCAAAAGATCCGTACGGGCCTCACTGCGGCCTTGCGCAATCCAGAGGATTACCCAGCGATTATCCAGCGCCGCGTGCCGCGTCAACTGAAACACTTTTCTTTTACCCCGCAAATCACCATCCATAACGATGCGCAGCG
>CANRHT010000190.1 GCA_947630465.1 uncultured Pseudomonadaceae bacterium | reverse complement strand
CTGCGACTACACCCAATGCTGCATAGACCAAAGCCATCGGTAAAATAAAGGCTAGACCGAGGCGTGCACCTTGCCAGCCGCCAGTTTTTGAGCCACTGATAACGCTGGTTAGAATCGGCAGCATCGGCAGCATGCAGGGGGTAAAAGCCAGCAGCAGGCCCATGGTAAAAAAGGCCACCATATTCCACAGTAGACCTGAATCAGCTAAGCGCTCAGCGATGGATTGGTCTTCAGCCAGTCCAGGGGTGGCGCTGGCTGCCGCTTGGGTGTCCTCGCCGACAGTATTGGTTTGCGGTGGATAGCATAAACCTGCATCCGCACAACCTTGCCACGTCACTTGTAGCGGTCGAGGTGCTTGTGGGTCGAGCGGTAGCTGTAAAAATTGACGATAGATTTGCGTATCACCAAAAAACTCATCGGAGTGATCAATCCCCTCGGGCGGCTCAAAAGCCACAGCATCGCCGTTGGCATCAGTGATACCGAGTCGGTTTTGATAGAGGTAATGCTCTGCTGCAATTTGCCAAACCACAACATTGGGCTCAACATCTTCCAGCACTTCAAAGCGGAAGGCTTCTTCGACGGGCAAGAATTCTTGCTGATTGCTGGTAAAGGCGTGCGTTACGCTGGTCGACAACAGCAATAACGCAATTAACATAAAGCGCATAGGTGTTCTTCCTATTGAATTTACAGACACTATGGAGCCATTTGATTAAGACAACATTAACGCTTGGGTTATGCTTAGACTGTTGTCGGTTGGGCTCACATGATATCGGCAAGTATATGCCGTCTGTTGTTCTATTGCGCTGCTGATAAGGTTGAGTGAGTTATGCACGTTTTATTGGTTGAAGATGACCTGCTCATTGCTCAAGGTGTCTTAGCTGGGCTGCAATTACAAGGTTTTACCCTTGATCATATGTCACACGCAGCGGCGGCTGAACAAGCGCTGCAGTTAGGCCACTTTGATGCGATGATTTTAGATGTGGGCTTACCCGATGAGGATGGCTTGCAACTCTTGGCGCGTCTGCGCAGCCAAGGTAAAGATTTGCCAGTGTTGATTTTAAGCGCACGCGATTCAGTGACCCAGCGGGTTGCCGGTTTACAAGCAGGCGCTGATGACTATTTATTAAAGCCTTTTGATTTGCGCGAATTAGCTGCGCGCCTGCACAGTTTGTTACGCCGCAGCAGTGGGCGGAGCACGCATTTAATTGAGCACCATGGATTAGTCTTTGATCCCAGCACGCGCGAGCTCACTTTGCATGGTGAGGTGGTGACGTTATCGCGCCGTGAACAAGCGTTACTCAGTGCCCTATTGCACAATCCAGGACAAATTTTAAGCGCTGAGCAACTGCAAGATAGCCTTTATGGGTTAGGTGATGGCGTGGAAAGTAATGCTATTAATGTGCATATCTATAACTTGCGCCGCAAATTAGGCAGTGACGTGGTAAAAACTGTACGCGGTTTAGGCTATCGCATTGGAGTACCGCATGAGTCTGCGTAACCGCTTGCTGCTGATTTTAGGCGGCACTTTTATCGTGCTTTGGAGTGTGGCGGCGTTATGGCTCTTGGGAGACTTACGCCGTGAAATGACGGTGGCACTCGATGAGCGCTTAGCCTCTTCGGCGCGGATGGTGGCGGGCCTACTTGAGCAATTACCGCAGCCATTACCCACATCCAACTCCAGCCCATTAACCGCCATTGAATTAGGTCTCGAAAGTGGTCTAGTGTGCCAAGTACGTTCGTTGCGCGGTGAAGTGCTGGTGCGTACACCCAATATGCCGCACGCCACTTTAGCTGAGCATGGCACTGGTTTTCATGAGGTGAGTATTGGTGGTGAACGCTGGCGCAGTTTTACCTTAAAACGTCAGCATTTATGGGTGACCACCGCCGACCGGATTGAAGAGCGAGAAACTTTACAGTCGGCCATTTTAATTGCCGCTGCCCTGCCCGTGGCTTTTGCTTTGCTTGGCAGTTTAGTACTGATGTGGTTTGGGATTGGCCGCGGTCTATCGCCGCTGCAGCGTTTACGTGAGTTGTTAGCCCAGCGTGATGCAGAGGATTTACAACCCGTGCATGTGCGCCATTTACCGAAAGATTTGCAGCCTTTGGTGGATACGTTAAATCAATTATTTACGCGCATTGCTGGCGCTTTAACGCGTGAACGGCGCTTTACCAATGATGCTGCACATGAATTACGCACGCCGCTGACAGCAGTGAAAATACATTTGCAAGTTGCTCAGATGAGTTCGGGGACTGTGGCGCAGAATGCTTTGTTGCAAGCGGAAACCGCGGTGGATCGCATGCAAAGTGGTCTTGAACAGTTGTTGTTGTTAGCCCGTGTTGAGAGTGCGCAGGACTTTGATAAGGATGGGCAAATCAGTGCGCAAAGCTTAGCCCGTGATGCCTTGTCAGATTTGATTGCTGTGCCGGGATATCAGCGTATTGAAGTGGTTAACGAACTGACTCAGGACGTGCACGTGGCGGTGCCTGCTTCTTTAGCGGTGGCATCATTGCGTAACTTGCTCGATAACGCCTTGCGCTACAGTCCAGCGGATAGCAGTGTTGAGTTGTATATGGCAGTTGAGCAGCAGCACTTATTATTGCGGGTTCGGGATGCGGGTGCAGGTTTATCCGCGCTTGATATTGAGCAGGCTAAGCAACGCTTTTGGCGCACGGCCAGTGCCCCCAGTGGCAGCGGTTTGGGCTTAGCCATTGTGCAAGCTGTGACTGAACGTTACGGTGGCGAGCTGCGTTTGCAAGCTGCGCCAACCGGTGGCCTTGATGCACTATTGTATTTTCCGCTCAGCCAGACTTGATAAAACTACTGGCTGGCTAAGGTGCTTTGACGCTCTTGTTGCTTGGCTTTTTTATAGCTGAGAGCCGCGGCTGGAACTGGTGTGATAGCACCGGTTTCCAGCCATTTTTTTAAGCGGTTAGCATCGGCCATATGGGTGTATTTACCAAAAGCATCCAGTACCACGAACGCCACAGGGCGCTTATTCATTTCGGTACTCATCACTAAGCAATGCCCGGCACTGTTGGTAAAGCCGGTTTTACTCAGTTGAATCGTCCAGTTGTCTTTGCGCACTAAAGCATTGGTATTGCGAAAACCTAAGGTGTAATTGGGTTTGCTAAAGGCCACGGTTTTTTCATCTAAGGTGCTGAACTGGCGAATCAATGGGTACTCTTGTGCCGCTTGAATCAGACGCACTAAATCTTCAGCACTGGAAACGTTTTCTTCTGAGAGCCCAGTGGGTTCAACAAAACGCGAGTGATGCATACCCAGTGCTTGTGCTTTGTTATTCATCGCTTGAATAAAAGCGCGATGACCGCCGGGGTAATGGTGCGCCAAACTGGCTGCCGCGCGGTTTTCTGAAGACATTAACGTGATTAATAAAATGTCATGACGGCTCAATTCACTGCCTAAACGCACACGAGAAAAAACACCCTGCATCTCTGCCGTGTCTTTAATCACT
>CANRHT010000189.1 GCA_947630465.1 uncultured Pseudomonadaceae bacterium | reverse complement strand
TCACGCTGGGGTATGACCGCTTACGCATCAAGTTTTGATCAGGCGGGTTTTTTAGCCCACAACGCTGAAGATTGCGCCATATTATTGCAAGCCACTGCCGGCTTTGATGAGCGCGATTCCACCAGTGCCCAACAACCTGTAGATGATTACGCAGCCGCATTAACTCAGCCACTGCAAGGCTTACGCATTGGCTTGCCCAAAGAGTACTTTTGCAGCAGCCTCGATGCGCGCATTGGCGATGTGGTCAACACGGCCATTGAGCAACTCAAGCAACTGGGCGCAATCTTTGTTGATATCAGCCTGCCCACCTTGCCGCACGCAGTCGCTGCTTACTATGTGATTGCCTCAGCCGAAGCCTCCACCAACTTGGCACGCTTTGATGGTGTGCGCTTTGGTCACCGCTGCGCAGATCCAAAAGACTTAGAAGATTTATATGTGCGCTCACGCGACGAAGCTTTTGGTGCAGAAGTGAAGCGCCGCATTATGATGGGTACTTACGCCCTCTCCACCGGCTACTACGATGCTTACTATTTAAAAGCGCAAAAGATTCGTCGTTTAATTAAAAATGACTTTGTCAGCGCCTTTAAAGATGTCGATCTGATTCTGGGCCCGACTACGCCCAACTTACCTTGGCAGTTAGGCGCTAAGACCAATGACCCCGTAGCGGCGTACTTGGAAGATATCTATACCGTACCCGCTAACTTGGCAGGCATCCCAGGTCTTTCCATGCCCGCTGGTATGATTGATGGTTTACCGGTCGGCGTACAATTGCAAGCTCCGTACTTTCAAGAAGCACGCATGCTGCAAGTGGCACACCAATTTCAACAACACACTGCTTGGCACACTAACGCGCCAGCCGGATTCTGAGGACGACTCACATGCAATGGGAAACCGTGATCGGGCTGGAAATCCACGCACAGCTCGCAACTAACACTAAAATATTTTCTGGCAGCGATACCACCTTTGGTGCCGAACCCAACACCCAGGCCAGTCTGATTGACTTGGCCATGCCCGGCACCTTGCCGGTACTCAACCAAGAAGCTGTACGCATGGCTTGCATGTTTGGTTTAGCCGTTGATGCGCATATTGCTGAACACAATATTTTTGCGCGTAAAAACTACTTCTACCCTGACTTGCCCAAGGGCTACCAAACCAGCCAAATGGACGACCCGATTGTCGGCTTAGGCCACATGGATATCGCCCTCGAAGACGGCAGTATTAAACGTGTCGGCATTACCCGCGCGCACCTTGAAGAAGATGCGGGTAAAAGTTTGCACGAAGACTTTAGCGGCATGACTGGGATCGACCTCAATCGTGCTGGCACACCGCTCTTGGAAATCGTCTCCGAGCCAGAACTGAGTAACGCTAAAGAAGCCGTGGCTTACGCTAAAGCCATTCACACTTTAGTGCGCTACTTAAATATCTGTGACGGCAATATGGCTGAAGGCTCGTTCCGTTGTGACTGTAACGTCTCGGTGCGCCCCAAAGGCCAAACCGAACTGGGTACGCGTACAGAAATTAAAAACGTTAACTCGTTTCGCTTTATTGAGCGTGCTATTAACCATGAGATTCAGCGCCAAATTGAATTGATTGAAGACGGCGGCACAGTCACGCAAGAAACCCGCTTGTATGACCCAAACAAAGATGAAACACGCTCCATGCGCAGCAAAGAAGAAGCCAACGACTACCGCTACTTCCCATGCCCCGATTTATTACCGGTGCACATCCCGCGCGACATGCTGGATCACCTGCGCACGCAATTGCCCGAACTACCCACGCAGAAACGCGAGTGCTTTGAACAAGACTTTGGCTTATCCACTTACGACGCCAGCGTATTATGCGCCAGCCGTGAACTGGCCAACTACTTTGAAGTGGTCGAAAAAACCTGTGCCGACGCTAAGCTCGCGACCAACTGGGTGATGGGCGAACTGTCGAGTTTACTCAACAAAGAGAACCTTGATATCACTCAGTCACCGGTCAGCGCTGAGCAACTGGGCGGCATGCTGGTGCGCATTAAAGACAACACCATTTCTGGCAAGATCGCAAAAATGGTGTTTGAAGCGATGGCAGCAGGCGAAGGCGACGCTGATCAAATTATTGAACAACGCGGCCTCAAGCAGGTCACAGACAGCGGCGCAATTGAAGCCATGCTCGATGAAGTACTGGCAGCCAATGCCGAGCAAGTTGAACAATACCGCGCCAGCGATGAAAATAAGCGCGGCAAAATGTTTGGCTTCTTCGTAGGCCAAGCCATGCGCGCCTCCAAAGGCAAAGCTAACCCGCAGCAGGTCAATGAGTTACTCAAGCAAAAACTTGATCAGTAACCCGTGATACACACCAAGCTGACGGGCGACCTCAGCTTGGTGTGGCCTTCACTTATCTCTGTTCAAGGACTATTTTATGCGTTTATATTTTTTATTGGCTGCTCTGATTGTATTGAGCGCCTGTTCTTCACAGCGCACCCAACACAGCGCTGACATCAGCGGTCAAGCCTCTTGGTATGGCGCACAACACCACGGCAAAAAAACAGCCAGCGGTGAACGTTTTAATCAAAATGCACTGACAGCCGCGCACCGTACGCTGCCTTTTGGTAGCAAGGTCAAAGTCACCAATACCCGCAACAACAAAAGCGTCACTGTGCGTATCAATGATCGCGGCCCTTATAGCAAAGGTCGAGTGATCGATTTATCCCGCGCGGCAGCCAACAAAATCGATATGATCAATAGCGGTGTTGCCCCTGTACAACTGCAAGTCCTGCGCTAAATATTTCTCAATAAAGTCCGTCACGTCTGCCACACAACCTGCTAATCTAGCCGCTATTACAGGACTCACAGTCGGAGCTTTTTCGTGTCTATTGAAATGTTTGCTTACCTGATCGGCGGTTTTATTTTACTGGTGATCGGCGCTGAAGTATTGGTGCGTGGCGCCGCTCGTTTAGCCGCGCGCTTTGGTATTTCACCCCTTATCATCGGCTTAACCGTCGTGGCTTTTGGTACCAGTGCGCCCGAAATGGCTGTCAGCACCCAATCCGCTTTTATGGGACAAGGCGATATCGCCATCGGTAACGTGATTGGCAGCAATATATTTAACGTGCTGGTGGTACTGGGTCTGTCGGCGTTGATTATTCCTTTGGTGGTGTCACGCCAACTGGTGCGCTTTGATGTGCCCATTATGATTGCTGCTGGTTTTCTAGCTTGGTTTTTAGCCATGGATGGCAGTTACAGCCGTCTAGATGGCTTGATTTTATTGAGCTGTATTATTTTCTATACCGGCTATTTAATTGTCAGCAGCCTACGCAGCGGTAAAGCAGTAGAAGTTGATGATGAATATAGCGCCGCGATCAATCCGCAGCGTTTTGCCTCGCTGATTAATCTGGGCTATATCTTGGCAGGCTTGGCATTATTAGTGCTGGGTTCTAACCTGCTGGTGTCTGGTGCTGTGAGCTTGGCGCAAGCCTTAGGCTTATCTGAACTGGTGATTGGCTT
>CANRHT010000188.1 GCA_947630465.1 uncultured Pseudomonadaceae bacterium | reverse complement strand
ACCGAAGAAGAGCAGTTTGCTAAAACCCTAGAGCAGGGCTTGCGTATTCTTGAGCAAGATTTAGCCCATCTTGAAGGCACTGTTATTCCAGGTTCAGTGGTGTTTAAACTCTATGATACCTACGGCTTCCCGATGGACTTAACCGCTGATATCGCTCGTGAACGCGAGTTGACGGTGGATGAAGTGGGTTTTGAACGGGAAATGCAAGCGCAACGTGAACGTGCACGTTCGGCCAGTTCGTTTGGTGTTGATTATAACGCGCTGATCAAAATTGATAGCGAAACGCAGTTCTTAGGCTATGACGAGCATCAGTCAGCGGCAACGGTACTCATGGTCTTAAAAGACGGAGCCAGCGTTGAGCGTGCCTTAGAAGGCGATCAAGTGGTGATCGTATTGGATCGCACACCGTTTTATGCTGAATCCGGTGGCCAGGTTGGTGATTGTGGTTATTTAACCGCCGATAATCTGCGCATCGAGATTGCGGATACCTCCAGCAGTGGCAAGGCTATCTTGCACCACGGTTCGGTCAGTCATGGCACTGTGCAGGTGGGTGATAAAATTGTGGCGCAAGTGGATGATCAAGTCCGCCATGCCACTGCGTTAAATCACTCAGCTACACATATTTTACATGCGGCATTGCGCGATATTTTAGGCGAGCACGTGCAGCAGAAGGGCTCGTTAGTTGACAGTCAGCGTTTGCGTTTTGACTTCAGCCACTTTGAAGCGGTTACCGCGCAGCAGATTAAAGCCTTAGAAGAGCGCGTCAATCTGGAAATTCGTAACAACACCCCTGTGTGTACCGAAGTTACTGATATTGAAACGGCTAAAGAAAAAGGTGCAATGGCCTTGTTTGGCGAAAAATACGGCGATCAAGTGCGCGTGCTGAGTATGGCCGATGGTTTCTCGGTGGAGCTCTGTGGTGGTATTCACGCTGAACGTACTGGTGATATTGGCTTGTTTAAAATTACCAGTGAAGGTGGCGTGGCAGCGGGCGTACGTCGTATCGAAGCGGTTACCGGTGTTGCTGCTTGGAATTGGTTAAGTGGTGCTGAAGAGCAACTTAAGCAAGCAATGGGCTTGGTAAAAGGCACGCGTGACAACGTTTTAGACAAGTTACAGGCCTTGCTCGATCAGCAGCGCAGCTTAGAAAAAGAAGTTGAACAGCTTAAAGCTAAAGCCGCCAGTGCCGCAGGCAGTGATCTGGCTTCAGCAGCGGTTGAAATGAATGGTGTTAAGGTCTTGGCTGCACGCCTCGATGGTGTTGAAGGTAAAGACCTATTGGTGTTGATGGATCAGCTGAAAAACAAACTGGGCAGTGCCGTGATTTTGTTAGGCGGTGTGTACAGTGAGCGTATTGTTTTAGTGGCTGGCGTGACCAAAGATCTGACCGGTCAATTCAAAGCGGGCGACTTAATGAAGCAGGCGACAGCCGTGGTGGGTGGTAAGGGCGGTGGTCGTCCCGATATGGCACAGGGCAGTGGTGTTGATCTGGCTCAGCTTGATGCGGCTTTAGCAGTGACTGCAGAGTATGTGGCCAGTAAAAACTAGGCTTCAAGTCAATTAACAGTTGCCCAGCATGCGATGGCTTGTGTGCTGGGCAAAATGACTCATGCTAACGATGATTAAGGCGGCAGTAAGATGGCGTTGATCGTACAAAAGTTTGGTGGTACTTCAGTGGGCTCACCTGAGCGTATTGAGCAGGTTGCTGACAAAGTAGCAAAGTTTCGTGCAGCCGGTGATGACGTGGTTGTGGTGGTGTCCGCAATGAGCGGTGAAACCAACCGTTTGCTCGGCTTGGCTAAACAAATTTGCACAAGACCTTCGCTGCGTGAAATGGATGTGATGATTGCCACTGGCGAGCAGGTCACCATTGCATTGTTGGCCATTGCACTGAATAAAATTGGCGTACTGGCTGTGTCCTTTACCGGCGCGCAAGTGCCGATTGTGACTGACAGTGAGCACGGTAAAGCGCGCATTTTAAGCATTGATGAAGCTAAAGTTACAACGCAGCTGAAAGCCGGCAAAGTAGTCATAGTCGCAGGTTTTCAGGGTGTCGATGAGCAAGGCAATATCACTACCCTTGGTCGTGGAGGTTCGGATACCACTGCTGTCGCTTTAGCCGCTGCGTTGAAAGCCGACGAATGTCAGATCTATACCGATGTCGATGGCGTCTATACAACGGATCCGCGCGTAGTACCGCGCGCCCAGCGTCTAGAGCGTATTACCTTTGAAGAAATGCTGGAAATGGCCAGCTTAGGTTCAAAGATTCTACAGCTGCGTTCGGTTGAGTTTGCCGGTAAGTACAATGTACCGTTACGGGTATTGCACAGTTTTCAAGAGGGCCCAGGCACTCTAATTACCACTGATGATAATGAGGACAACATGGAACAGCCGATTATTTCTGGTATCGCCTTTAATCGCGACGAAGCCAAATTGACCATTCGTGGTGTTCCGGATACGCCAGGTGTTGCTTTCAAAATACTCGGGCCCATCAGTGCCGCGAATATTGATATCGATATGATCGTGCAGAACGTCGCCCAAGATAACACCACGGATTTCACCTTTACCGTTAATAATGTGGATTATGACAAGGCACTTGAGGTGTTGCAGGCCACGGCCAAAGAAATCGGCGCAGGCGAAGTCGGTGGAACTACCAGTATTGCTAAGGTGTCCATTGTGGGTGTGGGTATGCGCTCACATCCAGGGGTTGCCAGTAGCATGTTTGAGGCGTTAGCCAAAGAGAATATCAATATTCAGATGATCTCGACCTCAGAGATACGTGTTTCAGTGGTCATTGATGAAAAGTATGTTGAATTGGCTGTACGTGCGTTGCACACCGCCTTCGGGTTGGATGCACCGCACAGTTGATTCTTGGCTGCAAGAATCAAGCTGCACATTCTTAGAAGGGCTTTATTAAAAAAATCAATCGCTTTGATTAATAAATAAGTTTCTCTAGATGTGTGCAATATGCGGCTAGAAGTGTAGGCTATACGCTAAATTACAGATGCAGACTGTAAACCTAAAACGTTGTTAGAAGGAGATACATAATGTTGATATTAACGCGTCGTGTCGGAGAGACATTGATGGTTGGTGATGAAGTGACTGTTACCGTGTTAGGTGTAAAAGGTAATCAGGTACGCATCGGTGTAAATGCACCAAAAGACATTGCAGTGCACCGTGAAGAGATCTATCAGCGCATCCAAAAAGAGAAGGAAGACAAAGAAGAAACAAATATTTAATCTTTTTTCACTAATACGTTGCAATTACTAAAATAATAGGTAATATACGCACCGTGTTACGGAGAGGTGGCCGAGTGGCCGAAGGCGCTCCCCTGCTAAGGGAGTACATCTCAAAAGGGTGTCGAGGGTTCGAATCCCTCCCTCTCCGCCATTTAAAGTGTTACAGAGCTGGTTAAGGTTGTTTAAATTAAAAATAAAACTCCTTGATTATCAAATAGATAGCTCTATAATACGCGGCAAGTTGGACTCATAGCTCAGCTGGATAGAGTACTCGGCTACGAACCGAGCGGTCGGAGGTTCGAATCCT
>CANRHT010000187.1 GCA_947630465.1 uncultured Pseudomonadaceae bacterium | reverse complement strand
GCTGAAGGCTCAACCATTGTGCGCGTCGGCCAAGCCATCTTTGGCGCTCGCTCACAACCTGATAGCTACTACTGGCCCTCTTAACCCTAACTGTATTAACACCGATTTAATGCAAAAATAGCAGATGTTAAATAACTGCAAACACTATTTTGTATGATGGTTTAAATATACAAGCAAAACCAAGCCCTCTGCTGCACAGTTGCCCCGGCAGCAGAGAGCTTAATTGAGCTACTGTTTTTTCTCACGTACGCGTGCGCGCTCATCTGCTAAACGCACAATAATCCAAGCCACAATAATCACCGATGGCAGCGAAGCCAAATTGAGCCACGCCCAACCTAATTTATCGACCCCCACGCCCGCCAATAAGCTTCCCAAAGCGGCAGCCGTAAACACCATAAATTCATTAATACCCTGCACCTTGCCCTGCTCGGCAGGCTCGTAGGTATAAGTTAATAAATGTGTTGCACCAATAAAGGTAAAGTTCCAACCCACTCCTAACAGCAATAAACCGATTAAATAATGCCAATAACTGTTGCCCAGTGCGTTGACTAACACACAGAGCGCCAGCACCGCACAGCCCCATAAAATCACCGTGCGTGAGCTAAAGCGACGAATCAAACTGCCCGTGAAAAATGACGGTGCATACATACCCAGCACGTGCCACTGAATCACCCAAGCAATATTTTTAAAGGGGAAATCATCGTGCTGCATGGCAATCGGCGTTGCCGTCATAATCAGCACCATCACCGCATAACCCACAGCTCCCGAGGCGATCGCGGCAACCAATAAAGGCTGCTGAAACAGTTCGCGGTAACTGCGCGTAGTGGCATTTACCGCGCTGCGTATCGGCGCTGCCAGCGGCAAGCTACTGATCAACAGCAAAGCCAAGATATAAATAATAAATAAGCCATAAAACGCCCCAACAAAGGGATTGCCATCAAACCACTGTCGTGACCAAATCGCCAGGTTTGGGCCTAAAATTGCCGCTAAAATACCCCCAGCCATCACCATACTGATCGCGCGTGGACGTTGCTCAACCGAACACACATCCAAGGCGGCAAAACGGTATTGCTGCGCTGTACCAATGGCCATACCGATTAAAAAAGTACCAAAAGCAAAGTGCATTAAGCTGCTGGCTTCTAAACCTTGCAAAGCAACCCAAGTACCGACTAAACCAATACAGTTACCAACAATAAAACCCACTTTACGTCCCATTTTATGCATCAAATGGGCAGCCGGCAGCGTGGCCATAATGAGGCCTAAAAACTGCATTGCTACGGGTAACGTAATTAAGGCTGGATGACTGGCGAGCTGTTTGCCGATTAAGGCTGACACCGCCACCAATAAGATATTTCCTGTGGTCAGCAATGCTTGTGCAATCGCCAACCCCCACACGGTAATAGGCACGCAAGGCCTCCAAAGTGAATTAATATGCGCGGCTATATTATATGAAAAAACTATGACTTGTTGCTTGTTCAGTTCAATACCGTCTTTAAGTTCACCGCACCTGTTGCTCTGCACTCAACATTAACGCTCAACAATAGGTTGAAGGAAACACAGTTTATTGCGCACCACACTTGCCATCGCGAGCCGAACTCAGCCATCCATAATCTGCGGGTTTGGCTTTGTCATGCAGTTTTTATTGATCCAGCATGCCCTTAAGCATCACTTTTTCAACTGAGCTAAGGCTTTACGCAGCACAGCTAAATCCTGCGACTGATCGGCATAGCGTTGCTGCTCATAACTATCAATAAAACTGAGCAAGGCTTGCCGCTGTGGCACTGGCAATTGCTCCTCAATGCGCTGATAGAAACTGCGCAAACCTTCACCGGTGTGCAAACTCAATCCACGACGGCGCAGTATTCGTTGCAGATCCGCTAAAATACGTTGCACCGGATCACGCTGACGTTGCCAAGGTTTAAACATCCACAGCACAATTAAACCAATCATAGCCGCAGCACTGGCGACCAAAAACAAGCCGATAAACTGCCAATCCACTTTACCAAACCATTGTTTCAGCCATGCCTGCTGACGTTCTGTTTGATAACCTAAAATTTGTGTTTGCCAACTGTGGTTGATATTTTCCCAGCCCAATCGCAATGTATTAATCCAACCAATATGGCGATAACGTAGCGGTGAGAGAAAATCACCTTGGAACAAATCAGCCTCATTCTGCAAGGCATCTTGCAATCCTCGCTCAATACGATCGGGTGCCACTGCAAAAGTTGGATCCACACTGCGCCAGCCCTGCTCTGGCTGCCAGTACTCAACCCAAGCATGCGCATCAAACTGACGCACTTGCACAAACTGCCCAGCCTGATTGGTTTCACCGCCTTGATAACCCGCGACCACCCGCGAAGGAATGCCCGCTGCACGTAAAGCAAACACCATGGCACCGGCATAATGCGCACAAAACCCACTCTGACTGTCGAATAAAAACTCATCAATACTGTTTTTGCCCAGCACCGGCGGTTTGAGAGTGTAATAGTAAGGCTCTTGATTAAAATGACGCAGCAGCGCAGCCACCAGCGCATCATCATCGGCATACTGCTCGCGCAATTGCTGCGCCCAAGCATGGGTTTGTGGGTTACCGCGGCGGGGTAACTGTAAAAATTCACGCTGCTGCGCCACGCTCAACTGTGACTCGCGTACCGCTTGCGGCCAAGCAGTGGCTTGGTATTGATAGGCACGCGTGACTGGCGTATTGCGCTGCAGACGAAAATCACTCATCAAACGCACACCCGGCTGCTCAGTGCTGGCCACATCCAAGCTGAACAACCAAGGCTGAGTGCTGGGCTGCATAATAACGCTGTAGCTGATGGACGGTCCTTGCTGACTCCATTGCGGTGCTTGTTCGTCGGCATGCTGGCTGATCGACCAGCTGCGCCCATCAAAGTGTGGCAAGGTCAGCGCACGCCAATACAGCTGCGACTGGGTAGGAATATCACCCTCAAAACGTGCACGAAAAGCCAACGCCGATGATTGTCCCAGTTCAGCCAAATCTCCCGGTGACATACTGGTCGATAAACCCGTGGTGCCTTTATCTTTAGGTTGCGGCAAACTCCACAAGGGCTCCAATCGAGGAAACAATACAAATAACAGCACCATTAATGGCACCGCTTGCGCTAATAAGCGGCTGGTCAGTTTTAGCGTGGCCAATGGCTGCGTCGCAAAACTGCTTTGCTGCAAGCCCATTAACGCCGAGAGCAACGCCAGCACCGGCAAAATGCTGTACAAGGCAGCGAGCAAGCTATCAGCAAATAGATAGCTGGTGACCACGGTAAAAAAGCCCAGAAAAATCAGCACTACAGCATCACGGCGCGTGCGCACTTCCAATAGCTTTAAAATAAAGGCGGTGATCAGCAGCGCCACACCTGCATCCAACCCCACCAAACTGCCGCGACTCAGATACACCGCAAAGGCACTGCCCAGCATGAGCGCGGCTTTAAAGAGGCTATTGGGGAACGGCAGTCGCATACGAAACACTTGCACACGCCAGGCTGCACAACCCAGCCAGAGCCCAATCAACCACAATGGCACATGCATTAAATGCGGAA
>CANRHT010000186.1 GCA_947630465.1 uncultured Pseudomonadaceae bacterium | reverse complement strand
CTTCCATATCGCTTTGGCTATCATCAGCGCCATCACGCGTGTTTTGGTAGTACAGTGTTTTCAGACCAAACTTATAGGCTGTTAATAAATCCTTCAACAGCTGTTGCATCGGCACGCGACCACCTTCAAAGCGCTGTGGGTCGTAGTTGGTGTTGGCTGAAATCGCTTGGTCAACAAACTTCTGCATGATGCCAACCAAGTGTAAGTAACCTTCGTTGTTGGGCATGCTCCAGAGCAACTCATAGTTGTCTTTGAGCTCGTCATAGCCGGGTACAACTTGCTTGAGGATGCCGTCTTTGGATTGCTTAATAGTCACCAAGCCACGTGGCGGCTCAATACCATTGGTTGCGTTGGAAATCTGGCTGGAGGTTTCCGATGGCATCAATGAGGACAGGGTAGAGTTGCGCAGGCCGTGTTTAACAATATCGGCGCGCAGTGTTTCCCAATCTAAATGCAGTGGCTCATTACAGATGGCATCCAGATCTTTCTTGTAGCTATCAATGGGCAAAATGCCTTGTGCGTAGGTGGTTTCATCAAACGCAGTGCAGGGGCCAAATTCTTTTGACAGATTGTTCGAGGCTTTGAGCAGGTAATACTGCATGGCTTCAAAGGTTCTGTGTGTCAGCGCATTGGCTGAACCATCAGAGTACTTCAGACCGTTCTTGGCTAAGTAATAGGCGAAGTTGATCACGCCAACACCCAATGTGCGGCGCTTCATAGTGGCGTTGCGTGCGGCTTCCAGAGGGTAATCCTGGTAAGTCAGCAATGAATCCAGTGCGCGCACGACTAAATCGGATAGATCTTCAAGCTCGTCCAGACTTTCAATAGCGCCTAGGTTGAAGGCTGATAAAGTGCAGAGTGCAATCTCTTTATCCGTTTCGTTAATATTTTCCAGCGGGCTGGTGGGCAAAGCAATTTCCAAGCACAGGTTGGACTGACGAATCGGCGCAACCTTTGGATCGAACGGGCTGTGCGTGTTGCAGTGGTCCACGTTCTGAATGTAAATACGACCAGTGCTGGCACGTTCCTGCATCATTAATGAGAACAACTCAACGGCTGGCATAGTGCGCTTGCGGATGCTGTCATCTTGTTCGTACTGTACGTAGAGACGCTCGAACTCTTCTTGATCAGCAAAGAATGCTTCGTATAAACCCGGCACTTCGTGCGGCGAGAACAGGGTGATATTGCCGCCCTTGATCAAGCGTTGGTACATCAGCTTATTCAGTTGTACACCGTAGTCCATATGACGCACGCGGTTTTCTTCAACGCCGCGGTTGTTTTTCAGCACCAATAACGATTCAACTTCTAGGTGCCACATCGGGTAAAACAGCGTTGCTGCACCACCACGTACGCCACCTTGCGAGCAGGATTTAACCGCCGCTTGGAACAGTTTGAAGAAGGGAATGCAGCCCGTATGCTGCGCTTCACCGCCACGAATCGGGCTGCCAACTGCGCGAATGCGGCCAGCGTTAATACCAATACCGGCACGCAGTGATACATATTTAACAATCGCTGAAGTAGTGGCGCTGATGGAGTCTAAACTGTCGCCGCACTCAATCAATACGCAGGAACTAAACTGGCGTGATGGCGTACGTACACCGGCCATAATCGGCGTCGGTAGGGAAATTTTAAACAGTGAAATAGCATCATAAAAACGCTTGATGTAATCCAAACGTGTCGCTTTTGGATAATCAGCAAACAGGCACATACCAATTAAGATATATAACATCTGCGGGCTTTCGTAGACTTCTTTGGTGACACGGTTCTGCACCAAATACTTACCTTCCAGCTGCTTTACCGCCGCATAAGAAAAGCTCATATCACGACCGTGGTCAATGTAGTCATTGAGCTCATCAAAATCAGCGCGATCAAAGTCACGTAAGATATGGCTATCGTAACGCTCTTCGTTGGTCAGCTTAGTGACATGATCAAACAAATGTGGCGGCTCAAATTCACCGTAAGCGATTTTACGCAGGTGAAAGATCGCCAAGCGCGCAGCTAAGTATTGGTAGTCTGGCGTATCTTGAGAAATTAAATCAGCCGCTGCTTTAATAATGGTTTCGTGGATATCTTTAGTGCGGATACCGTTGTAGAACTGAATATGTGATTTCAGCTCGACTTGCGAAACCGAGACATTCTTTAAACCCATTGCAGCCCAATCAAGAACACGGTGGATCTTGTCTAATTCGATGGGCTCTTGGCGACCATCGCGCTTGGTTACTTTAATGGCTTTAAAGTCTGTCATAATGAGGTCCTTAAGGTTTTTTAGCGCAATAATGCTTGAAAGTTAATGTGTACTGATGTAATGCGGGCTTATGCTCAAAACACATCATATAGTGTTTATCTGTATCGCGAGACGCAATATAGGGTAAAGGGCGGTTGATATCAACTGCGTGAAACGAGCCGTGCAACAGCTTTATCAGATGATCGCGCCTAACCCCGCATGCTGCTTGCACTTGCAGAAAATCAAGTGTTTTAAAAATATATTTAGCTTGTGTTTTTAGTTTTTAGAGGCTATTTAATGCGCCGTTTTCCAGCCGATTAAAACTAAGAATGCAGACCCGCAATAGACTGCTTGCTAGCAGTCATGCAGATTAAAGGCCGTTTTATGCAGCAGCTTGAGTTCTTTGAAATCCCCAGTCCCTGCATTGGTGTGTGCGAGGCCAATAATAGAGGCTATTGCAAAGGCTGTTTGCGTTCGCGAGATGAGCGTTTGTATTGGCTCAAGTTCAGTGAGGCTGATAAGCGCCATGTTGTGCGTCTATGCCAGCAACGTAAAGCGCGTGTACTTAAGGCCAAGCAAGCAGCGCTGCAAGAGGCGGCGCAAGTCGATGATGATGCAGCCGAGCAGCCCGACTTGTTTTAGCCTGAGCGTTGAGGTGTGCGCACTGTACGGATCAAGAGAGATGCAAGTGTTGGGCACCTGGAATATCCAGCACGTGGTGGCTGACTATGATCAGCACACCCTCGGCTTGGCGCTGCTTTAACGCAGCCAATACCTGATAACTGCTGTCGTTATCCAAACCGGCAAAAGGCTCATCGAGTAGCAAGATCGGACGCTGCGCCAGTAACAAGCGTGCCAAGGCTACACGGCGCGCCTGACCACCAGAAATCTGTGCGCCGTATTCACCCAGTGCTGTAGCTAAACCGTTTTGCGCAGCGGCCCAATCAGCTAAAGCGACATCATGCAGCACCTGCCACAGTTGTTCATCACTCGCCTGCGGGTCAGCCAAGCGTAAATTACGGGCTAAACTGCTATCAAAAATATCCAATTGTTGTGGCAGATAACCGATGCACTCATCCAGTTGCCAGTGCTCAACAGGCTGCTGATTGATTAAATAACGGCCACTGCTGGGCGCTAGGGCATCGGCTAACACTTTGAGCAGCGTGGTTTTACCAATGCCAGAGGCACCGGTAATCAGTAATGTTTGTCCGCTGCTCAGATCGATATCAATGTTATTGGGGCCATTGAGTGCACCGGGAAGGCAGGCGCTGAGTTGCTGGGTTTGTAAGCGAAAAGGCGCTGTTGGCCGTGGTGCTTGATTCTCTGCGGGTGCAGGCGTGTCACTGATTTGCATCA
>CANRHT010000185.1 GCA_947630465.1 uncultured Pseudomonadaceae bacterium | reverse complement strand
GGAAGAACGACACCAGCGCGCTGAGTCATACGCACAATCTGCTTGTCGCTTTTGCTTGTTGGTTTAATCATACTCACAGGGTAAAAAACCTGCGCATCTAAAGTGCGAGATAAAACTCTACTCATACGCTGCTCTCTCTACCCTTTCTCTGGAAACGCACTATTGACTAGCCCCTTGTTAACAGACGACATGCTCGCCTGCTCCACTGAGTCTGCCGACTCGAGCAGCGTTTCCAGACGCCGACTCAGAGTGTGTCACGAATGTGATTTATTGCTGGCCCTTCCCGTGCTGAAAACTGGGGAAAAAGCCGACTGTCCGCGCTGCCATCACACCTTAGTGCGCCGCCAGGCCAACGCCGCTGAGCGCAGCCTCGCTTTGGCTATTGCTACTTTAATATTGCTCGGGCTGTCGCTGTCCTTCCCTTTTCTTGGTTTTAGCCTGCAAGGGCTCGGCAATGGTATTGCGCTCACCGAGACGGTATCGTCTTTGGTGGTCTTTGAGCAATACTTGGTCGCTTTGATTATCTTGCTCACCGTGCTGGTTTTACCGCTGCTGTACTTAAGCGCATTGTGCTGGCTGTGTGTCGGTATTATCCGCGGCCAGCCATTAGCGCAGAGCCCATTGATAGCGCGCACTTTAAACCATGTCACACCATGGATGATGGCCGATGTCTTTGTGATTGGCACACTGGTAAGCATGATAAAAATTATCGGGATGGCCGAGGTTGAGCTCGGACTATCTTTTTGGACGTTGTGTGGCTATGCGCTAATGTTATTGTTCACCAGCCAATCCGTCGACCGAGATTGGTTATGGCAAGCGCTTGACTCGAAAAGCATGGCGCCGGCCGGCGGTCAATTAGGTCAAGCCGCTGCTGCACAAGGGCTCACCGGCTGTAACACCTGCGGTCTGGTTAACCCAATAACCAAGGCTGGGCGTTGTGAGCGCTGCGACGAGCCACTGCATCCGTATCATGGCGTCAACACGCAAACCACCCTAGCCTTGCTCGGCGCTGCCATGCTGATGTTTCTACCGGCCAATTTATATCCGATTATGATTACCACTTCGTTAGGCAGCACAGAACCAGCGACAATCTTGCAAGGTGTGCTGATGTTTTTTCAACACGGTGATTGGCCGATTGCCTTAGTGATTCTGATTGCCAGTATCTTTGTGCCCGTCGGAAAAATGCTGGCTTTATTGTGGTTATGTTTTGTGGTGCAGCGCCAGCAACAACAACCCATGGGACGCTTAACCCGCATCCGCTTATACCGTATGACTGAATTTATTGGACGCTGGTCGATGGTTGATGTGTTTGTCGTAGCGATTATGGTGGCGCTGATCCACAGTGGCGACTTAATATCTATCGCCCCGGGTCCGGCGGCACTGGCCTTTACCACGGTGGTGATCTTAACCATGCTAGCGGCGATGATGTTTGACCCACGTAGCATTTGGCAAGCCAACGCCAGCCACTCTGATTCGCTCGTCACTACTCCAATTACATCGCCTGACTCTTCACCTAAGGAACACCTATAATGTCGGAACCTACTCATGCTCTAAGGCGGACCCAGCGCTCCTTTTCGCCCATCTGGATTGTACCGATCGTCGCCTTATTGATCGGCGCTTGGATGCTTTATGACAGCGTCAGCCGCTTGGGTCCGACCATTACCTTGACGGTCGAAACGGCAGAAGGCATTGAAGCCGGTAAAACCCTGATTAAAACCCGCAATGTGGAAGTGGGTAAAATCGAAAAAGTCAGTCTCTCGCAAGATTTGAAAAGCGCGGTATTGATTGCCCGCATGAGTCCCCAAGCCGAAGCGATGCTCAATAAAGACACACTGTTTTGGGTGGAGAAACCGCGCATCGGCCTTGAGGGTGTGAGCGGTTTAGGAACAGTGTTATCCGGTGCTTATATCCAGCTATTACCAGGCAACAGCACCGACAAACAAGATGAATTTACCATCCTTGAACAACCCCCAATTACGCCCACCGACGCGCCTGGTCTACGCATCAACTTGACCAGCAAGATCGGTAGCTCAGTGCGTATCGGTGATCCAGTGTCTTATCAAGGCTTCACTGTTGGCCGCGTGGAAGACAGCCGTTTTGATCCTGAGCAACGAGAAATGCACCACCGCCTGTATATCAAATCGCCTTATGAAATATTAGTCACCAGCAACACACGTTTCTGGACCGCTTCAGGTCTAAATATCTCATTAGACTCGCAAGGCTTTAACGTCAACATGGGGTCTTTAGAATCCTTGGTCAGTGGCGGTATTACCTTCGGCGTCCCCAATAATTCTCCAGCTGGCAATCAAGCCAAAGAAGATGCTGAGTATGTCTTATTTAGCGACGAAAAAAGTGCCCAAGAAGGTCAATTTGACGATTACCTCGACTATGTATTGCTGGTTGACGATACGGTGCGCGGCTTAAGCAATAACGCGCCGGTAGAGTACCGTGGCTTGCGTGTCGGCACAGTGATCAGCGTGCCATGGAATTTTTCCGCCTCCCAACCTGACCCAAATAACCGTTTTGCAATCCCCGTACTGATCCGCATTGAACCTCAACGCCTTGAAGGTGATACCTCGCAGGACACCGATCTCGCGGCATGGGCTAAGCGCTTCGACAGGCTGGTGGGTTATGGTATGCGCGCCACGCTTAAATCCGGCAACCTGCTGACCGGTGCTTTATTTGTCGACCTTAACTTCTATAAAGATGCAGAGCCGTTTAAGCCAGCCAGTTTTGCCGAAGTACCAGTGTTCCCCACCATTTCCGCCGGTTTCGCACAAATTGAGCAGAAGGTCTCTAACTTACTGGATAAGCTCAATAATCTAAAAATTGAGCCGGTTGTCGCTTCGCTCGACAAAACCTTGGTCAGTACTCAGCAGACCATGGAAAAGGTCAATAGCATTGCTGCCTCAGTCGATCAACTGCTCGCCGACCCAGCCATCGGCCAGATGCCCAATAATGTCGATGCGGCCATGCGTCAACTGCGTGACACCTTGCATGGGTTCTCACCCGATTCACAAGGCTATAATGAGCTGACGCAAACCTTATCGCGCCTCGAGAAACTGATGCAAGAAATGCAACCGGTGATCCGTACCTTAAGCGATCAACCCAATGCGCTTATTTTCAATAAGCAACTGACTGAAGACCCACAGCCGAGGGCTAAACCATGAGTTTTTCTGCATTGATGAACCGAGCCACCTTGACTGGCGTGCGCACGCTACTCGTAGGTGCCACCCTGTTGCTGATGGCCGGCTGCGCCAGTCAAACTGTGCAAACCAGCAGTTACATGTTGCCCGCTAGCACTCCAGAGCAACAATATTCCAACGCCTTAGCCGTAGCCATCGCACCCGTTCGCCTTACTGGCTTACTGGACAATCAAGGCATCGTGATGGAGCTCAATGATATTGAAGTGCATCAAGCACGCTATCATTTGTGGGCCGAAGATATTGGCGTGCAATTACAGCAGCAACTGCAGCAGCGCCTCACCTTAAGCCTACCGCATGCGCAAATCGTCGCTAAAGGGCAGCCACTGCAAGCTGGCCTACCTCAACGCGAAGTCAGGGTCAGCGTCAATGCGTTTCAGG
>CANRHT010000184.1 GCA_947630465.1 uncultured Pseudomonadaceae bacterium | reverse complement strand
TCAGTCAGATATTTGACAGCTCGTATTTTGTAACTCGTTGATCTATAAGGCTTTAGCTTGTTGGCATAAGTATTGCTTTGTATTAGGCAAGATGAATCACAAGTTAGGTGTGGCGTTATGAGCATCAGTTTTGATAAAGCCCTTGGCATCCATGAGAAAGCGCTCGGTTTCCGTGCGCAACGTGCTGAAGTGCTGGCTAATAACATCGCGAATGCTGATACGCCTCACTATAAAGCGCGTGATTTGGACTTTGCTAGCGTATTAGCTGCACAAGCTGACAAGCACGGGGCTCAGCAAGCGGTAATGCAACGCACCAATAGTCAACATTTTGACATTGAACCGATGCAGTTGGCTGACCCCGCGCTACGTTTTCGCAATGCGCATCATGCGTCAATCGATCAAAACAGCGTTGACTTACAGGTGGAGCAATCCACTTACGCAGAAAACGCCGTACAGTTTCAAGCCAGCTTTACGCTGTTGAATAACAAGTTCAAAGGGTTGATGTCAGCCCTGCGCGGCGATTAAAGGAGTACCTGATTATGTCCCTTTCCAGTGTTTTTCACATTGCCGGTAGCGGAATGAGCGCACAAAGCACGCGCTTAAATACCATTTCCAGCAACATTGCTAACGCCGAAACCGTGTCGTCGAGCGTCGATCAAACCTATCGCGCCAGACACCCTGTATTTGCCACTATGTTCCAAGAAAATTTAAATGGTGGGCAAGGGCAAGCGTCGTTGTTTGCTGAGCAAGATCAGGCTGGCGCTGGTGTGCAGGTGATGGGCATTATCGAGGATCAAAGTGAATTGCAGCCGCGCTATGAACCCAATCATCCATCGGCTAATGCGGATGGTTATGTTTTTTACCCGAACGTAAACGTGGTGGAGGAAATGGCTGACATGATTTCTGCCAGCCGCGCGTTTCAAACCAACGTCGAAATGATGAATACCGCCAAGCAGATGATGCAGCGCGTACTCACGTTGGGCCAGTAAGCCCGAGGAGGCAGTCATGAGTACAGCAGGAATTAATGCAGCGGGTGCGGTGATGGAGCAGTATAAACACTCCACGCAGGCGGGCGGTAAAGAAGAGCTGGGTAAAAATGAGTTTTTAGAGCTTTTAGTGGCTCAGCTCAATAACCAGAACCCCCTTGAGCCGCAAAGTAATGGTGAGTTTATTGCTCAGCTTGCGCAGTTCAGTACTGTTGAGGGGGTTGAGAAACTGAACAGTAGCGTCGAAAGCATTATGTCGGGCTTTCAGTCGTCACAAGCACTGCAGGCTTCTTCACTGGTGGGGCGTAAGGTTATTATCCCAAGTGAAAAAGCGGTGGTGGATACCTCTGAGACCTTTAAGGCCAGCTTGGTGTTACCGCAGAGCAGCAGCAACGTCTTTGTTAACGTGTATGCAGCAGACGGCAGCTTAGCTACACGCATTAATATGGGCGCACAAGAAGCCGGTCAAGTGAGCTTTATGTGGGACGGTAAAAACAGCGATGGCGAAACCATGCCGCCAGGTACCTATAAGTTTGAAGCGCAAGCCAGCATTGATGGCGAAAACAAGGGTTTATACACCTTGCTCCCAGCCAACGTTGACAGCGTCACTTTAGGTCAAGGTAATGGTGAGTTGTTATTGAATTTAGCAGGATTGGGCTCAGTGCCTTTGTCCCAAGTACAGATTATCGGTCAGTAATTTAAAAATTGCCTAGTGTCGGACGACCGACAAGGAGAATCACATGTCATTTAATATTGGTCTCAGCGGTTTACGCGCAGCAACAAAAGACCTGAACGTTACCGGTAACAATATTGCCAACGCTGGTACTGCTGGTTTTAAACAGTCGCGTGCAGAGTTTTCCGACGTCTACGCTGCATCGGTATTGGGCACAGGCAAAAACCAACAGGGCAGTGGTGTGCTGTTGTCCAATGTGTCGCAACTGTTTAATCAGGGCAACATTAACTACACGCAAAACGCCCTCGACTTAGCTATTAACGGTAATGGTTTTTTCCAGGTGAGTAACAACGGTGCGATCAGTTACTCGCGTGCTGGTTATTTTGGTACGGATAACCAAGGTTTTATCGTAGATAACTTTGGCTATAACCTGCAGGGTTATGCGACTGACGCTAATGATCAGCTGCAAACCGGCCAGATCAGTAATTTGCAAATTAAAACAGCCAGTCAAGATCCAAAGCCGTCGAGCAAAATTGAGCAGTCATTTAACCTCAACTCAACGAGCAACGTGCCGCCGAATGCGCCGTTCTCACCGGCTGACCCCAGTACTTATACGTCATCGACTTCAACCAATATTTATGACACTCAAGGTAATGCGCACACCTTTACCCAGTACTTTGTTAAAACTGGGCCCAACGATTGGCAGATGAATACCTTGATTGACGGTGCACACCCACAAGCAGGGCGTGCTAACGAGGCTGCGATTGAAGCTGCTAAAGCAGGCGGTGCAACACCTGCAGATATCTTGAACTCAGCGTTGGCTTCTCTGGATGATCCGTCTGATTTCCGTACCCGTATGGAAGCGCAAGTGACGCCGTTACTGGGTGCAACTCCAGCGCCCAGTAATGAAGACATTGTTGCGGCTATTACCCGTGTGGGTGCGAATTCGCCGATATCTTTGAACTTGAGTTTTGATAGTGCCGGTAAGTTAAAGCCGATTACCGGGATTTATGATCCTAATGCTACTCCGCCAACTACACCGGGTGCTGATGATTTCTGGTCATTGGGTCAAGATGGCACTATTAATTTGCGTCAGTGGACACCATCAACGCTCAACGATGGTAAACCACCGGTACCCATCGCTAACGGTGCGTTAATGAGCAACACTGGTATTAACTTGGATATGCGTACTGCAACTCAGTTTGCCAGCGCTTTTGCGGTGAACGCGGTAGCGCAAGATGGTTACACCACGGGTGAGTTAGCAGGTATTGAAATTGATGATACGGGGATGATTTTTGCCCGCTACACCAACGGCCAATCTAAAGTGCAAGGTCAGTTGGTCTTAGCTGACTTTGCTAACGTGCAAGGTTTGACTCCAGTGGGTAAAACCCAGTGGGTGCAATCTTTAGCCTCAGGTGAGCCGGTGCGTAACCCCGGTCGTACGGGTACTTTAGGTGCTATTCAGGCGGGAGCTTTGGAGGATTCTAACGTTGAGTTGTCTGATCAGTTGGTGAACTTGATTGTGGCGCAGCGTAACTACCAGGCCAACGCTAAAACGATTGAAACTGAAAGTGCGATTACGCAGACGATTATTAACCTGCGTTAGTGGGTTAATAGGTCTGCTCGTTACATTAAGCATCAAAAAAGCGCGCTCAATTGGGCGCGCTTTTTTGTGTAGATGCTTTTATTTATCGACACGCTTAATGCTGTTGATAATAATTGGATCCGTTGGCACGTTTTGGTGCATACCATAGGTGCTGGTTTTAACTTGGGCGATTTGATCCACCACATCCATACCGCGCACAACTTTAGCAAACACCGCATAGCCAAAATCACGGCTGCTATGGTTTAAGAAATCATTGTTCGCGTGGTTAATAAAAAACTGCATAGTGGCTGAATCAATGGCTGAGGTGCGTGCCATTGCAACAGT
>CANRHT010000183.1 GCA_947630465.1 uncultured Pseudomonadaceae bacterium | reverse complement strand
CATGGTCTGGCCATCAGTGACACGCATACCTTCGACGAAACGACTTTCGATATTTAAGCGCTTGAGCAGGTCAGCAATTTGTGGTCCGCCACCGTGCACCACGACAGGGTTAATACCCACCGCTTTCATCAAGACGATATCGCGAGCAAAGCCGGTTTTGAGCTCTTCGCTTTCCATGGCGTTACCGCCGTATTTGATCACTAAAGTTTTGCCAACAAAGCGACGAATATAAGGTAGCGCTTCGGATAAAACCTCAGCAACATGAACGGCGTCAGCACGTTTTAAACTCATTTGAGCAGGCTCCTAGCAATTAAAAAGGTAGATTAATATCAGGCACAATCGCCAGTAGTTGTTCACGGAAGAGCACTTTAATCTGTTCTAGATCATCTTCGGTTTCGCCTTCAAAACGCAGCACCAGCATCGGTGTGGTATTTGAGGCGCGCACTAAACCCCAGCTTTTTGGGAAGTCAGCGCGTATACCATCTAAGGTGGTGAGGCTGGCGTCGCCCCAGCGGCCTTCATTTTGTAACCGTTCAATAATGGGGAACTTGGTGTCTTCGGTGACTTCGATATTGATCTCAGGGGTCGACAGATTGACGGGAAAGGAGGCAAAGATGGCTTCGGCGTCACGATCATCGAGGCTGAGAATTTCCAGTAAACGTGCGGCGCTGTAAATGCCGTCATCAAAGCCAAACCAGCGCTCTTTAAAGAAGATATGCCCGCTCATTTCCCCAGCGAGTAATGCGCCTGTTTCTTTCATTTTAGCTTTAATCAGCGAGTGACCGGTTTTCCACATAATAGGACGGCCGCCGTAGCCACTGATCAAGGCTGATAAACGACGTGTGCATTTCACATCAAAAATAACGTCGGCGCCGGGGTTACGCGAGACGATATCTTTAGCGAACAGCATCATCAGATGATCAGGGAAAATAATACGGCCCGTGTTAGTGACGACGCCTAAACGGTCAGCATCGCCATCAAAAGCAATACCTAAATCAGCATCTTCCGCTTTAACACGGGCGATGAGTTCTTGTAGGTTTTCGGGTTTGCCAGGATCAGGGTGATGATTGGGGAAGGTGCCATCCACCTCGCAATACAGCGGAATGACGGTACAGCCGAGTGCTTCCAGCAGTTGTGGGCCAATCACGCCGCCGACACCGTTACCGCAATCAACGACAATGCGCATGGGTTTAGCCAGCGCCACATCATTGCGAATATGCTCAAGGTAAGTCTGCAGCATTTCAACGGTCTCTAAGCTGCCTGTGCCGCTGCTTAAGTCGTTGCTGATGATGCGGGTGTGCAGTTGCGTGATGCGCTCATTGGCTAAAGTTTCGCCAGCGATGACAATTTTAAAGCCGTTGTAATCTGGTGGGTTATGACTGCCTGTCACCATCACACCTGAAGTGGCCTCCAGCACGTTAGTGGCGAAGTACAACACCGGCGTGGGCACCATGCCGAGATCGGTGACATGGCAGCCGCTGTCCAATAGTCCTTGGGTTAAGGATTGCACCATATCTGGGCCGGATAAACGCCCGTCACGGCCCACCACAACATTGGGTTCGCCTTTGGCAATACTTTCTGAGCCCACTGCGCGACCAATCCAGTACGCGGTGTCAGTGGTCAATGTTTGACCGACAATGCCACGGATATCGTAGGCACGGAAGATGCCAGCCGGCACATCTTGCGCAGCGGTGACCTGCTGCTTGGCTGAGTCAGCTTTACCGAGGCCAAATACATCGTTGTCGTCTTCAAGTATGTCTATATCCAAAATATCGCTATCCAAAGAGTTAAAAAGTTCATCGTCAAATTCGTCAGTGTTGTCGACGAGCGGGCTGGACTGATCTTTAGTGTGCAGATTTGCGTCTGCCGCCTTCTTGGCTTTTTTAGTCGGCGCCTTGGCCAGTATTGCAGTGCCGCTGGTGAGTTTCTCAATCATTTGCTGCAGCACGCCAAAGTTGAAGTGCGCTGGCTTAATGCTTTTGCCTTGCGCCCACTCTTGCATGATTTTATAGATCACCAAGCTATCAGCCTTGACCTGAGCTTGTAGACGCACATAAAGCAATAATAATGCTGCAATGGCTGTTAAGGCGGCGACGGCTAAAGCGAGCAATAACGTTGGCGACACCACCGCTTGCAGTTGTGTGCTGTGCGGTAGAGTGATGACCCAACTCCAGTTGGGGTGCGCCGTCTTAAATGTTTGGCTGATACCGTTACTGATAGGACTGCCAGCGCTGTACAGCGTTTGTGCGGGTGCATTCGCAAACTGTTGCTGCAGTTCAGCGTGCAGTTGTGTATTGCCTAACTGCGGTAAGCCGTTGAGTAAGCTGGATAAGTCATAGGCGACTAAGATGCTGCCTTGAGCTTTGCTGGTTTTAAGTTTTGCGGCGCTATACAGCAACCAACGCTCTTTTATCTTAAGTGCTTCAGGCTGTGGCTGTGGACCATTTTCCGCACGTTGCAGCAGGTCTAAGGCGGCAAAGTTAATAGGTGCTGTGCGTTTAGGATCTTGGCTGCTTTGCCCCTTAGGATTAATGAAAGCATCCACTACGTTGGCACGATGCAGTAGGCTTTTTTCAATCATACGCTTGGTGCCGGGGCTGGCGTTGAGCAGTGCTTCGCTTAAACTCGGATTGCCTGCCACGCTTTGCGTATCAGTTTGGACAAAGGCCAAATTGTGATTGGTTGCTGCGATATAAGTGGCGCCCCACACGGCCATTAAGTCGTCTGCTTGTTGTTCGGACTCTGAAGCTTGGCTAAACCATAGCACTGCACCGGCGACTAAAACGCCGATCAGTGCAATGATAAGGCTTGGCAGCAGATGAGCGATGCTCAGTGTGTTTTTATCAGTGATATTGACTGATAGATCGGCATCCTGCTGATCCTTTTTTTTCCGTTTTAAAAGAGCCATCAAGCCTCCTGCAACAGGTTACCCTGCAAAAAAATATACGCTGTTATTGTTTGCCAGTATGGCCGAAACCGCCATCGGCGCGTTCACTGTGGGTAAAACTATCAGTGATATCGAGTTGCGCTTGAATGATCGGCACTAATACGAGCTGTGCGATGCGATCGCCCGGAGCAATAGTAAAGACGCTATCGCTGCGGTTCCAGCATGAAATTTGCAATTGACCTTGGTAATCAGAGTCAATTAAACCTACAAGATTGCCCAGTACGATCCCGTGCTTATGGCCTAACCCTGAGCGCGGTAAAATCATCGCGGCGACACTGGAATCTTCAATGTAAATCGCCAAACCGGTAGGAATGAGTACGGTTTGTCCAGGCTGCAGTAGTAAATCTTCGCTGAGCATCGCGCGCAAATCCAGTCCGGCAGAGCCTGTTGTTGCATATTCGGGTAGGGGGAATTCGTTACCGAGGCGAGGGTCGAGAATTTGAGTTTGAATACGGCGCATAGTTAAACCTTGTTGATATGGGTGGCGATTAAGGTGATCAGTTGACGAGCAATTTTACTTTTGCTGGTCTGAGCAAAGGATGATTGTTGCTGCTGGCGGTCAATCACAGTGATAGCGTTGTCATCACTGTTAAAGCCAATGCTGGTATTGGATACATCATTGGCCACAATTAAATCGAGATTTTTATCACGCAATTTGCCGGCAGCATATTCCAGTAGATTTTGTGTCTCCGCAGCAAAGCCGACACTGAAAGGGCGGTCGG
>CANRHT010000182.1 GCA_947630465.1 uncultured Pseudomonadaceae bacterium | reverse complement strand
GTGTCCTGCTGGGACAGGCAGGTTTATGGGTTGTTGATCGTGGTTTGCGCCAACACATGCAAGATAATTTGCAAGAACAAGCTGAGAGTTTGTTAGGCGCTTTGATCAAAGGCCCTGAAGGACTTGAGTTAAATAGCCAGTATCATGATGTGGCGTTTCTTAAGCCGTTTTCCGGCAGCTATTTTGTTATTGAGTTCAATCAGCGGCGCTGGCGCTCACGATCTTTATGGGACTTTGAGATGCCTGATGTTGAGCAGTTAGGCTTTTCTCAGCAGTTGCAAGCAGGGCCAGAACAGCAACAGCTCTTGATTTATCAGGGGCTGTATCGACGTTATAAAACTGATATCAGGATTACAGTTGCGCATGATTACAGTCCGGTTTTAATCAGTTTTCAGCAGGCACAAATGATCAGTGTGGGGCTGGGTGCCTTGGCTTTACTCTTGACCTTGCTGCTGCAGTGGCACTTGGTGCGCCGAGCCTTACGTCCTCTAGAGCAAACTCGTATTCAGATTGAACAGTTGCAATTAGGGCAGCGCAGTCAGTTGGAACAGGATACAGCGATTGAGCTGCAGCCTTTAGTGCAGCAGGTGAATCGTTTATTGCATCACACCGAAGAGCATTTACAGCGCTCGCGCAAAGGTTTGGGTAACTTAGGCCATGCACTCAAAACGCCGCTGGCGGTCTTGATGAGTCTGCTACAGCGTGATGAACTGCAAAAACAGCCAGAGCTGTTGGCGCTGATACAAGAGCAGCTTGAACACATCGAGCAACGTATTACTCGTGAGTTAACCCGTGCACGCTTATCGGGTGATGCGCTGCCAGGTGCTTTTTTTATCTGCGAGCAAGAGTTGCCTGAGTTGTTTGCCGTGATGAATCACCTGCATGGCAGTCTGCTGACTTTAGCGTGGCATGCTACGCCCGAGTTACGTTTGCCTTACGAGCACGATGATCTGTTAGAGATGCTGGGTAATCTGCTGGATAATGCCTGCAAATGGGCCGACAGCCGTGTTGAGCTCAGTATCGAGCAGCAGGGTTCTAATTATTGTCTACGTGTAGATGATGACGGCCCTGGTATTGAACACAGTCAGCGTCAGCGGGCTCAACAACGCGGTTCGCGTTTGGATGAGCACAGCTCAGGTCATGGCTTAGGATTGGATATCGTGCGAGATATAGTGGAAGCACTGGGCGGTCAACTGTACTTGCTGGATAGTCCGTGCGGAGGCTTGCGTGTGGAGATTAATTTGCCAACCCGTGTTTAGCAGCAATGGCAGGTTAGTTGGCGCATCTGTCTATTGGTACGCAAATAATTGAGTTAAACAGCACTATTTAATTGATCTGTTTGGTTTTCAACCGTGGCCATGGTAGAAAACATCCTCAGATAAAGTGGAGGTGTGCGTGGAGTCAGAATCCATAGTGTATGGCTGTATCCGTGATTACTCATTGGCCAATATTGATGAGCAACACAAGCGCAGTATGACTAATTTACAAGCGATCCAAGCATTGCCTGAGGCAGATGGCTGGGAGCTGTTTCACCGTGATTTATTCGGTTGTGCTCGTTTAGAGAGCTTAGCGCCGCAGTCGCAAGTGATTCATTTTGGCAGCAGCTATCGCTCGATTGAGTATGAATGGAGCGCTTGGGTGCAGCAGTTTGAAAACTTACTGAAGAAAATGTATTGGGCCAGCGCTGTTGTGCACTTAGAAACTGAAACCAATGGCACTCACACTTTTCGTTGGGATGCTGAGAGTTGTGATCATCAGCCCAGTGCTGAAGCGTTACAAGTGCGCTGTGTGTGGGAGCGCGATAGTGGTTTGCGTATGTAATGTAATGGGATTGTTGACCAAGCAATCAGCTTAGCAAGCCGTTAAAGCGAGAGACTTAAGAGCTTTTGTGCCGCTAGTGACAAGCTCACAGACAGCAACATCAGCGCAAAAATACGTTGCAGCATGGGACCACCTAAACGCGTGGCTAATTTATTTCCCAGTAATACGCCGATGACGCCACCCAAAGTAATGCCAGCCAGTAAAGACAGCGGTGGTTGCGCCGCTTGTAAGTACATTAAAAAGCCTGCGCCCGATACTAAAGCAATCACTGCCATAGAAGTAGCGGTGGCAGCGAGCATTGATAAGGGGCTAAACCACAATAAAGCCGGCACAATTAAAAAGCCGCCGCCTACGCCCATTAGTCCCGACAGCGTACCCACCCAAAAGCCAATAAACACCAGCATGCCGCGATTGAGGGGTTTTTTCTCCGATTGTTCAGGCAGGCTGGCGCTGCGCCACATTCGCCATGCCGACCAGAGTACCAGTACACAAAACCCCAATATTAACCACAGTTCGCTGATCAATCGCCCCAGTTGTTGACCCAGATAACTGCCAGGCAATCCACTTGCCGTGAGCAGCAGAACCGGCGTTAGATGCACATCCCCCGCACGCCAGCGGCCAATCGCGCCGATCAGTGCAGACAAACCCACAGCGCCGAGGCTCACGCCCACTGCGTCGCGCAAAGGCAAGTGCAAGCTCAGTAATAAGGGTAAAGCGACCAGCGAACCGCCCGCACCGGTTAAACCGAGTAAAGTACCGAGTAATAAACCAATGCCCAGTGCTTCGTAAATCAGACTATCCACGGCTGAGGTTCCGTATATAACAAGTAAGTGTGTTTAGTGTACGGGGTTCGCGGGGCAGGGTAAAAATATCTAGGTGGTTTTATTGAATAGCGCGCAGTAACTGATGGCTAGAGTGTCGGCACAGTTTAGGCTGCCGGCTCAAGTCGCTGCGCTTACTCAAGTGTGTAGCGGGTTGGGTGCGTTGTTAAATTCGGCAACTCAAGGCCGGTTGCCGCTAGAATAAAGGCCATGCTGTTACTGCTGGTTGAGGATGAATACCGTGTGTGATGAGTCGAGAGATGCTGTTATAAGTGCCCATAGAGCGAGGCGTCAGCGCTGCGAGCGTTGTATTAGGCCCGTTGCGCATTGTTTGTGCAGCTTGATTGCGCTGTTACCCAGCCGTACTCGCGTATTGGTTATTCAGCATCCAGACGAAACCAAACATGCATTAAATACCGCGCGCTTTGTCGCGTTAGGCTTAGAAAACTCACAGTTGATTGTTGCTGAAACCGTCGAGAATCTTGAGGAGTATCTGCAGCAATCCGGGTACACCGCTTGTGTACTCTTTCCGGGCGAGCAAGCGCAGACTTTAAGTGCCTACCAGCAGGATGAGCAGCCGTGGTTATTGGTCGTGCCTGATGGTACATGGCGTAAAGCGCGTAAGCTGTTGCATTGCAATCCGCTGCTGGCAGCATTGCCTAGAGTGACGTTGCCAGATGGGTTAAACAGTCGTTATCGTTTGCGCAAAGCCCCTAGCGCGGAGTCGCTGGCAACTGTGGAAGCCGTCACTTATGCGCTCAGCGTGCTAGAGCCTGAGGCTGATTTTAGTGGGCTACTGCGACCCTTTGATGCGCTGATTGAAGGTCAAATTCAAGCGATGGGTGCAGATGTCTATCAGCGTCATCATCGTCGCTAGCATGGCTGCGGCAGGCCAGATATTAAAGCGGTGCAGAGGTGTGCAGATATGAAAACGGTAGGGTGAACAGCAGGGGCGGTCATGAGAAGCGATCTAAACGCTGCGCTGTTAAGCAGCAGCGTTTGGATCAGGGTGAAGCAGGGGTTATACGTTAA
>CANRHT010000181.1 GCA_947630465.1 uncultured Pseudomonadaceae bacterium | reverse complement strand
CAAGTAAAGTTCAGGAGCGCGAATTGTACGCACAGTTACTTATAGACGCAAGCGCTGTATGTGCTTACCTTGACAGAAAGGCGCGCGCCTCATAGCATGCTGCGCAACCTTATTGGAGTACGCAGAACCATGCAACCACAGGCTTTTTACCAAATCGTCGCCGAAGACTTTGCTGCGGTTGACAGCATTATTAAGCAGCAGCTGTCATCACGCATTCCTTTGGTAGAAAAAATTGGTGATTACATCATTTCTGCCGGCGGTAAACGTCTGCGTCCGCTGCTGGTTTTGCTGGCTGGTAATGCCTTAGGCAAGAAAGATGATGACCTGCGTTTACTCGCTGGTGTGATTGAATTTCTGCACACCTCGACCTTGCTGCATGATGATGTCGTGGACAAATCTGACCTGCGCCGTGGCCGTTCAACGGCGAATGCAAAGTGGGGCAACGCACCGAGCGTGTTAGTGGGCGACTTTCTCTATGCCCGCTCATTTGAAATGATGGTACGTCTTGGCTCGCTGCCCGTGATGGAGATTATCTCCCAAGCCACGCGCGTGATTGCCGAAGGCGAAGTACTACAACTGACTAAAGTGCGCGATGCCAGCACCACTGAAGCCACTTATATGGAAGTGATTCGCGGCAAAACCGCCATGCTATTTGAAGCTTCCACGCACAGTGCTGCTGTATTAGCTGGCGCATCAACCGAACACGCTGAAGCACTGCGCACTTACGGTGATAATTTAGGGATTGCCTTCCAACTGGTCGATGACTTGCTGGATTATCGCGGCGATGCTGAAACCCTCGGCAAGAACGTCGGTGACGACCTCGCTGAAGGCAAACCCACACTGCCATTGATCGTCACCATGCGCGACGGTACACCTGAACAAGCGGCCTTGGTGCGCAAAGCGATTCAGAAAGGTGGTATTGAAGATTTAGCCGCAATCAGTGCAGCAGTAGAAGCCTCTGGCGCATTAGATTACACCGCCAAATTGGCACAAGACTACGCACAACGTGCAATCAACTGCCTACAACCCCTCCCCGCATCCGGCTATCGCGATGCCATGATTGAACTGGCCAACTTTGCGGTTGCACGCACGACCTAACTCCAGCCAAGCGCACATTGATTGATTGCAGCACTGTTTCAGTGCACTGCAATCAATTTTTTATGAATAAGCCATCTATATACGCTTAGCCAATGTGCTGCATAATATTACCTACACAACTGCAAACATCACCTTAGAAGAGTACAAGCTATGAGCATTCTTAAAGAATTCAAAACCTTTGCCGTGAAAGGCAATGTTGTGGATATGGCGGTTGGTATTATTATCGGTGCCGCTTTTGGTAAAATTGTCAGCTCATTTGTGGGCGATATTATTATGCCGCCGCTTGGCGTATTGATTGGCGGTGTTGATTTTAGTGACCTAGCCGTGACTCTCAAAGCAGCTGAAGGTGATTTGCCTGCGGTGATGCTGGCTTACGGTAAATTTATCCAAACCATCATCGATTTTGTAATTATTGCTTTTGCGATTTTCATCGGCATCAAGGGCATTAACCGCCTCAAGCGCGAAGAGGAAGTTGCAGAAGAAGCTCCCGCTGCACCACCAGCGCCGAGTAATGAAGAAGTCTTACTCAGTGAAATTCGCGACCTGCTCAAGCAGCAAAACAAAACGGATTAGGCTCCTGCAAAGAACGCAACTGCAAGCTCGCAAACAATATCATTGCTCAATGAGCAGCGTGCGCGTGTCGTGGCAAGCGCAGTCATGGATGACGTAGCGCCCAGCCCAACGCTGGACTGGCATCTAGTGGCAATATTGGCACTTGCACGCTACGGTAGGTAAAACCATCCCAATTTTCACCAGCAATTTTTCACCAGTAATTCTCAACCGCCACCGCGCCGGGCTTACGCATCATCGATAGCTGCATATCACGCTGCTGTAGCAACATACGGCAATCCTCAACCATCTCTGGGTTACCACACAGTAGCACTCGAGAATTCTGCGCTTGCATCGGCAAGCCAACATGCTGTTCTAACACACCCGAAGTTAATAAATCGGTAATCCGCGCATTCAAACAACCGGGGACTTGCTCACGGGTGACCACCGGCACAAAGGTAAATTTATGCGCATGCTCAGCGACATATTCACGGGTTAAAATCTCATCAAGCATATCTCGATACGCCAACTCTTCCTCAGAGCGCACGCTATACACTAAGACAATCCGCTGAAAACGCTGCCACACCTCAAAATCCTGCAACATCGATAAAAATGGCGCCAGCCCTGTACCAGTCGCTAATAACCACAGATGATCGCCATCCACAAAACGACTGAGCGTCAAAAATCCATGGGCTTGTTTCTCAACTAAAATTTCATCACCGACCGCCAACTGACTCAACTCACTGGTAAACTCACCACCCGGCACAACAATGGAAAAAAACTCCAGAAACTCATCAAAGGGGCTCGATACCATTGAATAGCCCCGCCAAACAATAGCGCCACTGGCCTTACGCACACCCAGCCGAGCAAATTGCCCCGCGGTAAAACGAAAGCCCGCATCACGGGTGCAGCGAAAACTAAACAGACTCGGCGTCCAAGTATGCAAGTGGGTAATGGTTTGCGGGGTGAACTTTTCTTGCGCGCGGTTCATACTGCACCTCATTGACTGATAGACACCCTATTCATACGCCATTTTTGGCCAAACAAATACCTGCGATCTCTATGCCTATACTCAACACCGACTTTGCCCAACTGAAACTGCTGCGTTACCCAGAGCACAACAACAGCCCACTGCAAGCCTTTGATGCGGCGGATGAATACCTGCTCAAACACCTGAGCAGTTGCACATTACCCAGCCACGCTCGCACTTTAATACTCAATGATAATTTTGGCGCACTGGCTGCGAGTCTATCTACGCAGATGCAAGTGCACAGCAGTGGTGATTCTTTTTTAGCGCACCAAGCCTTGCGTAACAACCTCCATAATAATCAACTCGATGCGGATAGCGTGACTATTCTTGCCTCTGATCAAGCCTTTGACGGCCCCTATGATTGCGTATTGATTCGCGTACCCAAGACTTTGGCGTTGCTCGAAGAACAATTGATTCGCCTGCAGCAGCACATTAGACCTGACACTGTGATTATTGCTGCTGGGATGATTAAGCATCTGCCGCGTTCAGCAGGTGATTTGATGGAGCGTTATATCGGCACAGTGCAAGCCAGTCTCGCCGAGAAAAAAGCACGCCTACTCTTTGTCAGTGTGACTGATAAAGCATCCGCCACCTCGCCCTACCCCAGCACGTATCAATTGGATAAACCCAAGCTGCGCCTGCGCAATCATGCGGGTGTGTTTTGTCGTGAAGCGCTGGATATCGGTACACGCTTTTTCCTGCAGCACTTACCGCACAACCTGGGCGCAGCGCAGGTTGCTGATTTGGGTTGCGGCAATGGCGTGTTAGGTATTGTCTGCGCGCTGAATAATCCACAAGCGCAACTGCACTTGGTGGATGAGTCATATATGGCCGTACAATCTGCACAAGAGAACTGGCAGCAGGCGTTAGGTGAGCGCACCGTTACAGTATCAGCGGGTGACGGCTTAGCCACACAAACGCCAGCCAGTCTAGATGTGGTGCTGTGCAACCCGCCCTTCCATCAACAACAGGTGGTCGGTGATTTTTTAGCGCGCCGCATGTTTCA
>CANRHT010000180.1 GCA_947630465.1 uncultured Pseudomonadaceae bacterium | reverse complement strand
CTTTGCTCATGGCGGGCAATATCTGCACCTATGGCATAAAAACGCCCTTGCACACGGTTAAAGGTCTCCGACAAATCATGATGGCCATCACGCAGCAGTTCAATTTGGGCATCGGCTTGGCGCTGCTCGGCAATGCAGGCCTCTAGCGCTGTCTCTAACTCGCGAATCAGGGTTTCATGTTCGCCGGCTTGACCATTAAGATGCTGCCAGCGCAGTGCGGTGAGCTGTGCGCTTAAAGTGTGTTCTTCAGCTTTGTACTCTTGATACTTTTCTGCAGCACTGGCTTGACGTTGTAAGCGCTCGATTTGTCGCCCCAGTTCTTCGCGTAAATCCAGCAAGCGTTCAAGGTTGTCTTGGGTACGACGAATGCGGTTTTCAGTTTCGCGGCGGCGTTCTTTGTATTTGGAAATACCAGCGGCTTCTTCAATAAAAATGCGCAAATCATCAGGCCGTGCTTCCACCAAGCGGGAAATCATGCCCTGCTCGATAATGGCGTAACTGCGCGGACCGAGACCGGTACCGAGGAAAATATCAGTAATGTCACGACGGCGGCATTTCACCCCGTTTAAATAATAGGTGCTTTGCGCTTCACGGGTGACGCGGCGGCGAATGGAAATTTCTGCATAGCTGGCGTACTCGCCCTGCAGAGTGCCGTCGCTGTTATCAAACACCAACTCAATGCTGGCTTGCGCCACCGGTTTGCGCGTATTGGAGCCGTTGAAAATCACATCGGTCATCGACTCGCCACGCAGGTTTTTCGCCGAGCTTTCGCCCAGCACCCAGCGCACCGCATCAATGATATTGGACTTACCACAACCATTAGGCCCCACCACTGCGGTCATATTGCTGGGAAAGCTGGCGGTGGTGGGATCAACAAAGGATTTAAAACCAGCAAGACGGATGCATTTCAGACGCATAAATCAGTACTCTCTCGGGGCGTTAATGAGCGCCGTCGCTCATCGCGCCATACGCCCCAACTTCACTGTCAGCATCGTATTGCATATACATCAGCTGCCATCACTCATAAATAATCACGCAGTGTAGCAAAACTCAGCCACACATCTGCAGATTAGATTCAGTGCGCCCGCCAATCCAAAACGACTGCACAAAACTCAGACACTGCGGGTTTTACACAACAGGCTTGCTGTGTAGAATTATATGTACATTTAAATTCAAAGGTCTCACATGCAAGATACGTCTACCACTGATTGGATTGAAAGCATTCAAACCAACTGGCTGCCTTTACTCATCGAGCACGGCAAACATATTATTTTCGCCTTGATCACCCTCACCTTGGGCTGGTGGTTAATTAACCGCATCATCAAAAGCCTCAGTCATTTTATGCAGGAACGCCATGCTGACCCTATGGTGAATGGCTTTTTAAGCTCACTGCTGAGTGCATTATTGCGCATCATGCTGCTACTCAGCGTAGCCGGCATGATAGGGATTGAAACCACATCCTTTATTGCCTTGCTGGGTACTGCGGGTTTAGCCATTGGTTTAGCGCTGCAAGGCAGCTTAGCCAACTTTGCTGGCGGCGTGCTGATTCTGTTTTTGCGCCCGTTTCGGGCTGGCGACTATATTGAAGCGCAAGGCACTGCCGGTACTGTGGAAAGCATTTTGATTTTCCATACTATTTTGCGCACCGCTGATAACAAAACCATCATTGTGCCCAATGGCAGCTTATCCAATAGTGCGATCACCAATTACTCACGTAAACCAACACGCCGTGTCGATCTCAATGTAGGTATTGATTATGGTGATGACATTAAGTTGGCGCGTAGCATTTTACTGGATTTAGCCGCCGCCGATGAGCGCGTACTGCAAGAGCCTGCAGCCGTGGTGTATCTGACGTCGTTAGGGGATAACTCAGTCAATTTATCACTGCGCATGTGGACGAAAAGCGCTGACTACTGGGGCGTATTTTTTACCCTGCAGGAACAGATGAAAGAAGCCTTTGATCAAGCCGGCATCAGCTTTCCGTTCCCACAGCGCACGGTGCATATCAATCAAACAGCGGAATAACGCACCGAGTCTAACGCGGCCAAGGAGGGCCGCCGAGTGCAGACACTTATGCCAAGTTTGCCGTGACTTGCTTATAACGTGCCTGCATCGTTTGTAAAGTACCGCTAAACTGCTGACTTAAACGGGTCAACTGCTCTAACTGCGCTTGCAGTGCTGCAGCAGCACTATCGCGTTCAACAGCAGGACGTTCGTGTTGAGATGGGTTCATTAGCAAAATAGTCATGGCAGTTACTCTACTCAAAATGTCAAAAATCAGTCTTTTAACTGAATTAATATTGATTTAATTTAAATAAAGCAAAGAGCATGCCGCATTTGTCAAAATGATAAAACGATATGCTCCGATGCGATTTTCAAGGCGTAGACCGCAACATGGCAGACACCGATCACGCACACTTACACTGGGACGAACAGGGTCAGCCGCTATCAAGCCAGTTTGATGATGTGTATTTTTCTAGCGCTTCCGGCTTGGCTGAGTCTGAGCATGTCTTTATCCAGCACAACCAGTTACCACAACGCTTTGCTGCTCTTGAGCCGGGGCACACCTTTGTGATTGGCGAAACAGGTTTTGGTACGGGCCTGAACTTTCTTAATGCTTGGCAATGCTTTGAGACATATGCGCCGTCTGCTGCGCGTTTGCATTTTATCAGCGTGGAAAAATACCCACTGCAGCGCAGCGACTTAATGCAAGCGTTGGCGCTGTGGCCGCAACTGCAGGCTTTACGCGAACAATTACTGCAGCAATATGTGGCGATACATGCAGGCTTTCAGCATCTGCAGTTCGCTCAAGGGCGCGTTACTTTAACCCTCCTGATTGGTGATGCTCTGGCGATGCTGGAGCAACTGGATGCACAGGTGGACGCGTGGTTCTTGGATGGTTTTGCCCCAGCAAAAAACCCTGAGATGTGGAACGAGCAGGTGTTTGCCCAGCTGGCACGACTGTCCGCTGACGAGGGTACGCTGGCGACTTTCACCAGTGCGGGCTTTGTACGCCGCGGTTTAATTGCTGCAGGCTTTGCGATGCAGCGTGTGCCGGGTTTTGGTCGTAAACGCGAAATGCTCGCAGGTCAGCGGCATACACTGGAGCAGCCAAGCCCGCCCACACCTATCAGCGCACCGTGGTTTGCCCGCCCGCCAGCGCAGCAATTGGCACCGGAGCAACGTCATGCCGTGATTATCGGTGCAGGTTTAGCCGGTTGCGCCAGCGCTGCCAGTCTTGCCGCGCGCGGTTGGCGCGTGACATTAATTGAGCAACACCCGCACATTGCTCAAGAAGCCTCAGGCAATGCGCAAGGTATTTTGTATTTAAAACTCTCAGCGCATCACACCGCGCTCTCGCGTTTTATTCTTGCAGGTTTTGGTTACACAAGGCGTTTGCTGGAAGTACAAAGCCGTACTTCATTGAGTTTCACTGCAGATGACTGGGATATCTGCGGTATTTTGCAGCTGGGCTTTAACGAAAAAGAACAGCGCCGCTTGCAGACACTCGCGGAGCACTTTCCAAATAACCTGCTGCATGCGGTCAGTGCTGAGCAGGCGAGTGAATTATCTGCAGTAGCACTGACGCATGATGGTTTATTTTTCCCGCAAGCCGGCTGGGTTAATCCGCCTGCTTTATGCCAAGCGCTGAGCGAGCACCCGCTGATCACTATCAAAAACTGCCAGCAAGCGCTGACACTGCAGCAGGTTGATCAACAGTGGCTAGTGCACTCAGCCGACACTCAACTACTGGC
>CANRHT010000179.1 GCA_947630465.1 uncultured Pseudomonadaceae bacterium | reverse complement strand
CTGCTGATGAGTTGTCCTCAGCGGTGCGCATCATCTTCACATGCAGCTCAAATTGGCGTGATAACGACAGCATGGCAGTCATCTCTTCAACGGCGTTGACGTTACTGGCTTCGGTAAAACCAGAAATCACCCGCGCATTGGCATCTGCTTCAAACGGCTGACCATCACGGCCACGGACTAAACCGTCCAAACCTTTCTCTAATTGCTTAGGGTCAGGCAGCACCAGCTTTAAGCGATCCACCTCAGCCATGACGCTGGGCGCTTCACCTTGTGCTCGAATACTGATGGTACCGTCTTGACCGATTTCTACTTTCTGCTCAGGTGGCACAGCAATCGGACCGGCATTACCCATCACTGGCAACCCTGCGGCGGTGCGCAACATGCCCAAGGCATCAATCTGTAAACTGCCGGTGCGCACATAGGCTTCGCTGCCATCGGCTGCTTGCACAGCCAGCCAAGCATCACCGACGGTTGCCACATCTAAGTCACGACCGGTTTCTTGCAGTGAGCCTGCGGTAAAGTCCGTACCTGGGCGCTCGCTCAGCGCATAGACGCGTGCTGGCAAACCATCACCAAACACTTGCATGGAACGCGCCTGATCAAAGTCACGCTTAAAGCCACTGGTCGACACGTTGGCTAGGTTATTAGCGTGTGCTTGCAGTGCTTTGGTATTGTGGCTTGCGCCAGTCATGGAGATATAAAGCATCTTGTCCATGGTAAATCCTCCGCGATGGGCAATTGACGCCCGTTGCTATATACAAGGATTAATGCAAAGACTGTGCCATGCAAACAAGAGGTGCGCCTGAGCCTTGATCGCCAGACACAAAAAAGCGGCAAGAACTGCCGCTTTAGAGAGTAATTATCGAACGCATTGATTGTTGACCTTGAAAGGTCGACCTACACATACTGCAAAATGATCTAGATAATGTAGGTTGTCCATTTATGGGCAACATAGATGCAACAATTACAGGAACACACCAAGCTTAATTAGGAATACCCGCAAGGATCAAAGTTGCATTGCCACGATACCGGCAACAATACAGACCACACCCAGCATGCCCTGCTTACCTAAACGCGAGTTAAACAACAAGCGATCCAGCAGCACAGTACCGAGCACACCCATCCCGCCCCAGACGGAATAGGCGATACCCAAAGGGATCTCACGTACAACAAAACTGAGCAATACAAAGGCGCTGATAATGGCCAATAAACCTGCTAAACCCCAGACTGCTTTTTGAAAGCCTTTTGAACGCTTAACGCAATAACACGCCAACAAATCCAAAGAGACCGAACCCACCAGTAACGAGACAGGGACTATCATAGCGCCACCTCGCCTAAACCTAAGTGATGAGTACGTGCAGGTTGTGCACGCTGAGCGACAACAACTGGCTTAGCTGCAGGTTTAACAATCGGCTTAACCGTGGCCTTAACCGCAGCCTTAGCCGCTACGGGTACTGCCACCTCGTCATCTTGCGCTGCAGCCGGCTGGCCTTTATCAAAGGTCACTAGCAACAAACCGACCAGCATTAAAGCAATGGCAAACATCTCGCCCGTACTTAAATACTCACCAAACAACACCACACCTGCCACACCAATCAAGAAGAGACCTAAGCCTTCCCAAATCGCGTATGAAACCGCCAGCGGGATATGTACAACAGCACGTGAGAAAGCATAAAAAGATACTGAAATCATCAGCGCCATTAAGGCATAACCGGCTATAGGTGCGCTGGTTGCGGCGTATTTCATGCCGACTGTGCTGACAACTTCAGCAATCACAGCAAGAACTAACATAAACCAGTAATACATTTGAAACCCCTTAGGGATTCTCTGAAAAAGCACTTAAGCCATGCAGCGATTCGGCTTATAGCAGCAGCTCTTTTAGAGCGTCCTTAACTTCTAGATACAGTTGTCCGCTTCAGTTAAACATTAACTCAAGGGACTCTTTATAAACGTTTGACTTATATATGTGACGTGAGAATTAAAACCAGCTAAGTACCGCTATGCCAGCATTTCTCAAAGATATGGAGCATCAAGAAGGGGGTGAAACTAAAAAACGAGGTAAACATTAAACCACTTTTGGGTGACTTCGATGCGCGCAGTTTAACATAAAAACTGCGCCCGACCTAATTTAAAAGTAAAACGAGTTGGCTTAGCGCTGTATAACACAACGCTAAATCCACTTAAAAGTTACGTTTATAGAACACATCCAATGAGTTGGCTAAACCGCTGGCGGCTTCTAAATAGACGCGCTTACTCAGCTCATAACGTAGCGCTAAGGTGCTGGCAGGCTCAAATACTCCTACGCCATAGCGTAAAGTTATACGTTCACTGATACGCCCGCTGGCGACCACACTTGAAGTCACGCCACTGCCTTCGCTTTCTAACAGAAAGTCCTGCACGCCCAGCACATCGGCCAGTTTATTGGTGATTGGTGCTGTTCCCATCAGGCCTAAAGCTAAGGCAGCTTGCGCCATCACGTTACCGTCCTCACCGCCACCTTGCAGCGGTCGTCCTAATAACAACCAGGATAAAGCCTGTTCTTGGCTCATTGCCGGCGTCGAAAAGATCTCACTGCGCGGCTGTGTCGCTGAGCCGGTCAAACGCAAACCTGCGGTCACATCACCGGTGACGCGCACCGCTTCAATGTCCAAAAACGGCTGGCTTAAAGGTCCGGCAAATAATAAGCGCGCACGCCGCAGCTCTAAACGCTGACCGTAAGCACGATAGCGACCATTGAGTAATTCCAGCATGCCACGACCGGCCATATTGTCGCCCACCTGCAAATCGCCACGCAGGTCAGCAGTGAGGCCAAAACCAGAAAAACGCAAACGCTCAGAACCGACGTTCACGGTCACATCCATTGCCATTTGCAAACCAGCTTCAGGCTGCGCCTGCCCTACGACGCGCGCATCTGACGACACATGCACCGCCTGCTCAGGTAACTGCGGAATAGTAATTTGACCTTTAGGTACGGCAACTTCGCCGCTGATAAACAACCGCTGATCTTTGAGACTCACATGCAAGTCAGGCGCAATTTCAACATTGGCATAGGGTTCAACTTGCAGAGGCAATTGCTGTCCTTTGATATTGATATCCACCAGCAACTGCTGCGCCCACTGCACCCGTCCATCAATCTGTCCAGCGCCCTGCTCACCACTGTGCCAGCTGCCTTTGAGCTGTAGTTGTTCACCCTGAATATCCGCACGCAGTTGTAAACCCTGAAAGGGTACCGGCAAATCACCGCCGCTCAGTTCAGCATCACGCACCTGCACAAAACCGGTCACGGCAGGCGCTAACAAGTTACCCGCCACAGTGCCACGCCCTTCCAGCACGCCTTTCACTGTCTCAACTTGAGCAATAAAAGGACGCAAGGCTGACAAGTCAACCTTCTCAATCAGAAAACGGCCGCGTAAATCCTTATTGGCTGACGCGGGATCAATATCAACCAGCAACTCAAGCTGGCCACTATCCACGCCTTTCAGCTGCAGCTTAGATTGGATGGCTTTGGCGGTGAGGTCGCTGTGCAAACGCAATGTCTGCCAGGCAAACACTTGCCATTGTTCATCATTTTTCACCCGCAGCTGGCCTGCCCCAGCATCCAACTCAATAGTCCCGACTGGGCCTTTATCCAATAGAGCTATTTTAAACACACCGTTGACCAGCCCGCTGATCTGCGCATCATCCGGCAACCACGGTTGCGCCGTCGCCAGCGGGAAGTTACGCAAGCGGTAATCAATTTTCGTTTGCGGCAATAAGCGCTGCTCATTGGCACAG
>CANRHT010000178.1 GCA_947630465.1 uncultured Pseudomonadaceae bacterium | reverse complement strand
TCGCGACGTTTGACTTTGGCGACCATGCTATCGATGGCAACAGACTCTTCCAGCACATCATTTTGTACCAGTGACAAGGATTCAAAGGATGGCGTATCGAGCGTAGGTGGTTGACCGATTTGATGTTGATGTAGGCTGGAAAAGCCCTCAAACAATTGTTGTAAAAAGCTGCGCTCAATGTTTTTACGCTTGAGGCGTAAATCACGCATGGCTTCAAATAAATTGTTTTGTTCATTATTGCTGGTGGCGCGGTCGGCCATCTCAAACAATGAGTCATCGGCGGTGGCAAATAACTCATTGATATAGCTTCTTAATGCTGTGGCGGCTTTATCGCGAACACCGACCAGTTCATTGGGGAGTTTTCCTGAGGGCATAGAAGAATGCGCACCTTGACTGGCAAAGGGTACAATATTGGCATCATTCTTCATTGTGTAGTGACTCCCAGCAAAACGATCCCAACTCTAAATGTTTAACAACACAGAATTAAGCAAATACAAATTATGGTTATTATATGCACTTACTGAGTAGATCCAAGCGGTATCTTCTCGGTGTTTGATGTGAATCACAGATCAACAGTGTTTATCGCATTCGAGTACATAAGCGTGGTCAATACTGCTATGGGGTGAGTAAATCACTATAATCAGCGTAACTTTTTCAGGAGCATAACATGGCCAATCTTTTACTTGAGCAGCTGACTGCAGAAATTGAAGCGAATGTGCGGAGCGCCTTAGCCGAAGATGTTGGTGCAGGCGATATCACCGCACAGTTAATTCCTGCACAGCAGCAGGCGCAAGCCCGTGTTATCACTCGAGAAGCCGCTGTCATCAGTGGTGTGGCATGGGTTAATGAAGTGTTTCGTCAAGTCGATAGCGCTGTACAAGTGCGTTGGCTGGTGGCCGATGGGCAGCGGGTGCAAGCCAATGCGGTGTTGTTTGAGTTAAGCGGCGCTGCACGTGCGTTGCTGACGGGAGAGCGCGCCGCGTTGAATTTCTTACAAAGCCTATCGGCAGTGGCGACACGCAGCCAGTATTTTGCCGATATGGTAGCGGGTACCAATGTGAAATTGCTGGATACACGCAAGACTTTGCCAGGTCTACGCCTGGCGCAGAAGTATGCGGTCACCTGCGGTGGTTGCCATAATCATCGTTTGGGTTTGTATGATGCTTTTTTAATTAAAGAAAACCATATTGCCGCTTGCGGTGGAGTTGCAGCTACAGTTGCAGCGGCGCACAAGATAGCGCCGGGTAAACCTGTGGAAGTTGAGGTGGAAAATCTCGACGAGTTGCGTGAAGCCTTAGCCGCTGGCGCCGATATTATTATGCTGGATGAGCTGAGCCTAGCTGACATGCGTACGGCAGTGAAACTGAATGCTGGGCAGGCCAAGCTGGAAGCTTCAGGTGGTGTCAATGAAAACACCATTCGTGGCATTGCCGAAACTGGAGTGGATTATATTTCGCTGGGTACGCTGACCAAAGATGTTAAAGCCGTTGATCTGTCGATGCGTTTAAGTGTGTCAGCCAGCTGAGGTGAGTTAGGGTTTTGCGTAAAATAGTAGGCTGACAGCCGTGTGCTGTCAGCCTAGCCTCAGTTATCGACGACGCAGATTGGCTTCAATAGCCTGATCGAGATTGGGGGGTAAAAAGTCGTTATCAGGATTGTAGTCTGGATTTAAGTACGCGGATAACGCTTGTAAGTTATCAGGGCTGAGGGTGCCAGCCGTTTGCTGTAAGCGTAGGTTATTTAAAATATAGTCATAACGAGCGTTGTTGTAGTTGCGCACCGCCGCATACAAAAAGCGCTGGGCATCCAGTACATCAACAATATTGCGTGTTCCCACCTCATAACCAATCTGTGTGGCTTCAACCGCGCTTTGACTAGAGATGATGGCTTGCTCTAAAGCCTGTACTTGCTCCACATCAGTATTGACCGCACGGTGAAAATTACGCGCGTCTTGCACTGTTTTACGGCGTAGGCTTTCACGCAGTTGCTCTGATTGATCCAAGCGATAGACGCCTTCACGTACCTGTGAGCTGGTCATGCCGCCGGTGTACAGAGGGATATTGAGCTGGATGCCAATGCTGCTTTGCTCAGCTTTATTATTAAATCTATAGGGCATACCAGGCTGGCCACTATTCACAAAGCCTAAACTATCGTTATCACCTTTTTGATATTGCGCCACAGCATCAACCGTGGGTGCATGGCCTGATTTGCGTTGTTTGACGTTCTCTTGCGCCGCTTGCACGGCGTAGTTAATCGCTTGTAAGCCCAAGTTTTGCTCGGTAGCGGTGTTGACCCAAGCTGTTGCATCATTCGGTGTCGGAGCCAAAATCGGTAGGCTGTGCTTAACTCCGTCGAGCGCGGCAATATCTTGATTGGTTAAGGTGGTGACCGCTTGCAATGCGTCGCTGACATTGCGCTCAGCCACCAGACGATTGGCACGAGCGGCATCATAAGCAGCTTGGGCTTGTAAGACATCGGTTTTATCCGATAAACCCACCTCAAAACGTTCGCTAGCTAAATCAAATTGACGCTCAAAAGCTGATTCTTCAGCACGGCTGGCGGCTAAGTTATCTTGCGCACGCAGTACAGAGAAATACACTTCTGAACTCTGTAAAATCAGGTTTTGCTCAATCGCTGAGAGCTCTAAAGCCGACTGCTCATTACCTGCTTGCGCCGCTTGTAATTGATACCAGCGATCTAAGCGAAACAAGGGTTGGCTAAGGCTGGCTTGGTAGACTAAGCCGCTGCGCGAGGTACTGGTTGAGCCCACCGTGGTGTCGACTTTACTGCGGCTGCTGGTATTGCTGGCTCCAGCACCCATTTGCGGCAGTAAACCCGCACGCGCTTGCGGTACACGCTCACTCTGCGCTTGATAGTCAGCATGGGCTGCGGCGAGGTCAGCGTTGTTATCTACGGCGAACTGATACACCTCGAGTAAATTAACTTTGTTCTGAGTGCTGGGTGCTGCATAAGCCTGTGAGGCTAAGACGGCAGCTATAGCAAAAGTGAGCGACAAGAGGCGCATTGTGGGGATCCTAATTATGCAAGAAATCTGATTAAGGCTACGGCTGAACACTAGAGCGGTCAAGCACCGACCGGCACAACCTAAAAGATTAAGCGTCCAGCGCTGGGTCGCATGGGCTTGCGAACTGTGTTGAGCAATGCGTAGACTACAGCCTGTTTCTTGTCGGGGTGCTCTGTACTGAGCTGAGATCGGTTAATCCGGATCCCGTTGAACCTGATCGAGTTAATACTCGCGTAGGGAACAAGATAAGCGTGCCGCAAGGCAGGCCTGCCTTTGTCCGTTGGTTCCCCGACACTTTTTTCGTGTTTTTTAGGAGAACCAATACATGAGTCAAACCTCTTCGCAACACCTCAGTAACACCGCCCAAGTCGACCAGCAATCGATTCAGCCTTTCCCCAATTCACGTAAAATTTATGTGCAAGGTTCGCGCCCTGATATTCTCGTGCCCATGCGTGAAATCAGCTTAACGCCAACAGAAACCGATGATGGTATTGAAGAAAACGCGCCGGTATTTGTCTATGACACCTCTGGGCCCTACAGTGATCCGAGTGTGACAATTGATGTGCGTAAAGGCTTAGCTGATGTGCGCAGCAGCTGGATTGAAGAGCGTGGCGATACTGAAGTATTGAGCGGTTTAAGTTCGAACTTTGGTCAGGAGCGCTTAGATGATCCTGAGTTGCAGAGCATGCGTTTTGCTTCGATTCGTAATCCGCGTCGCGCTAAAGCCGGTAAAAACGTCACCCAAATGCACTATGCGCGGCAAGGCATCATTACTCC
>CANRHT010000177.1 GCA_947630465.1 uncultured Pseudomonadaceae bacterium | reverse complement strand
GATGAGCTCAATTGGCAGGTGGGCGATCATATCTTAGAGATTGGTTGCGGTTGGGGTGGTTTTGCCGAACGTGCTGCGCAGCAAGGCTGCAATGTCACCGGTATCACTTTATCCAGCGAGCAATTGGAGTATGCCAATCAACGTATGCAGCGTCAGGGGTTGGCCAATAAAGCACAGTTGCAGCTGGTGGATTACCGTCATCAGCAAGGCCAATTTGATCATATTGTCAGTATCGAAATGTTTGAGGCGGTGGGTAAAGAGTATTGGCATGAATACTTTAGTCAGCTCAAGCGCTTATTAAAAACAGGCGGTAGCGCCGTACTGCAAATCATCACCATTGAGGAGGCACGTGCGCAGCGTTATCAAGATGAAGTGGACTTTATCCAAGCTTTTATCTTTCCCGGTGGACTCCTGCCGTCCAAACAACAGCTGCATGAGTTGGCGCAAGAGCATGGGTTTAAAGTGACCAATGAATTGTCCTTTGGCCAAGATTATGCACGCACATTGCAGTACTGGCAGCAGATTTTTTCGCATAAGGCAGACGAGTTACTGGCTTTAGGTTATGACCAGCGCTTTCAGCGTATTTGGAGCTATTACTTGGACTACTGCACCGTAGGTTTTGAAACCCAGTCCACTGATGTGGTGCAACTGACTTTGGAGCATGCGTGATGACTATTCGCACTTTTTTCTTGGCGGTGTGTGCGCTGCTAGTACTGGCAGGCTGTGGTTCGCCGCAGGTCCAAGATTATGCAGACACTGAGCCTAAGTTGGATTTATTCAGCTATTTTGCTGGCAAAACTCAAGCCTACGGTCAGTTTCAAGACCGTTCCGGTGCCGTTAAACGCCGTTTTAGCGTAGATATCACTGGCACAGTCAATGACGATGTGCTGACTCTAGATGAGCGCTTTATCTATGACGATGGTGAGCACGAACAGCGTATTTGGGTGATTAAACGCTTAGACGAGAATCTGTACAGCGGTACGGCGGGAGATGTGATCGGCGAGGCGCAAGGGCGCAGTGCTGGATCAGTATTTACCTGGCGCTACACCCTGGATTTGCCTTACAAGGACAGCAGTATTCATGTCAAATTTGATGACTGGATGTTCTTGCAGCCTGATGGCGTGATGCTCAATCGTGCTCAAGTGAGCAAGTGGGGCTTTAAGGTGGGCGAAGTGACACTGTTTTTTAGCAAGGCACAGCCGTGAGGATTCTGTGCTGCTTTATTCTGTCAGCGCTGAGCACAGTGGCCAGCGCTGAATTAATCCAAGTGGGCAGTGGTGTGGCGCGCTGGGGTTTATTTAAAGTGTATGACGCGGCTTTTTATACTGAAGCGAATTTAACCCTAGAACAAGCCTTGGCGGACAATACCGCTGCGCGTCTTGAATTGTGTTATGCCCGTAAGCTGACAGTCGACACATTTATTGAGGGGGCGCAGCTTGGTTTGCCGGCACAGCTAACGCCTGAGATGGAGCAAGCGGTGCAGCGTTTACACAGCGCCTATCAACCGGTGCAGCAGGGTGATTGTTATCACCTCAGTTTTACTCCAGAGCAAGGTACACAGCTGTTTTTGAATGGACGTGAATTGGTGACTGTGACTACGCCGGGTTTTAAAGCGCACTATTTTGGCATTTGGTTAGGTGCACAACCGTTATCAGCCACGCTCAAGCGTGATCTAAGCCAAGGATTATTGCGATAGCGGGTGAAAGCATCGCCAAGCGCGTGCCTGAGCGGTACAATCCTCAGCTTATGCATAAGTTATGTATATGTTTTTATTATTACGACAATATTACTGAGTGTGATGACCCATGAGCGATGCGATCGACCATAACGCACTGTACCCTATCCGCGAAGTGGCTCGGTTGACGGGGGTGAATCCTATAACCTTACGGGCTTGGGAGCGCCGCTATCAATTGATTGAGCCGGTGCGCACCGAATCAGGCCATCGCTTATACAGCCAAGAGCACATCGACTTTTTGCATGAAACCTTGCGTCTGATGGACGAAGGCGTGCCGATCAGTCGGATCAAAGCGGTGATCAGCGAAGTACCCAAACGCAGCGCAGCAACAACGACGGTGACCTGTGAAACAGCGGTCGGGCATTTGGTCAAAAACTTATGCGATGCTGTCAGTCAGATACAAATCCCCGCCCTTGAACGGCAATTGGATCGTTTATTTGCTGATTACAGCCTCAGTGCCATGCATCGATTACTGTTGGATGTTGAACAGCAATTACAACAACACAAAAATCACCTTGTTTTGTTGGCTTTTTGGCGCAGCAGTTTAGCCAGACGCCTACAGGTACGCTTACATGGCTTATACAATCAAGCGGTTTTACCGCACACACGACTGGCTATTTATAGCGTGCCAGAGACCCCAGATTACTTGACTAAACTACTGGCGCTGTTTTGTTTTGAACAAGGTTATCAGCCGCTGGAGTTTGCATCATCTATGGCGCTAGGCGAGTTATTAGAAGCGGCTAAACCCTTAGCCATTCAAGGCATACTCTGTATTGATCAGCACAGCCAAGCCCGCACAGGTTGGAGCAGTGCTCTAGCGAAATATGCGTCGTTGCCCAGTTGGGTGTTTGGCGATGCAGGTTTAGAATCCATGCAGCCGCCCAGTGTGAATTCTGAGTTACGTGTGACAGAACGCTGGTTTATGCCACTGCAGTTAGGATGACTGCTCGGCCAATTGCGCGGTCAAACGTGCAATGGTCTCCTGCGCTGCTTCAAGTTCTAAAGACAGCTCGACCTGTGTGGTCACGTCTTTTTGAATGCCGATGTAGTAGGTGATTTGATCCACTTCATCAAAAAACGGCGTCACGCTCAATTCATTCCAGAACACAGTGCCATCTTTGCGATAGTTTTTTAAGATGGTGCGCACTGGCGCTTCGTCATTAATCGCTGTGCGAATGATTTTAACCGCACTGGTGTTAGTGTCTTCACCCTGCAAAAAACGGCAGTCTTGGTACAAAATCTCATCTGAGTTATACCCCGTCAGTTGCTCAAAAGCCGGATTGACGTAAACCAAGATGGTGTCATCACCTTCCTTTTCGGCTACAACGATACCGTCTTGGGCTGATTCGACCAGCTGCAATAAAATTTCATTACGTAAATTAAATCGTTTCATGGGATGCCTTATCAGATCGTTGCTGCATTCTAGCAAGCCGCCACAGGCTTTCAATAAGAACTTATCATCGCGCAGTGCAGAGATTAACTTGTGCACAGACAGCATAACAGCTCGGCACACTTTCTCCGCCTGTTGTCGATGCCGTAACAAAACTGACTTGTCAGTCTAAGGTGTTGAATTGATAGCATTATTTAATGCGGGTTGAAAATTGATCAATGCCTGCTCAGCCCTGTATTTAGGGTGACTGCCAGACTCGCAAACATATTATGCACACAGTTATCCACAGCCTATGTGCATAACTGTATTGCTGATTTTTATTTACAAATGAGATGCAGTTAGAGGCACTGGGTTCTTGAGTCGTTTATAGTGTGCGCTTGATCACTTATCAAAGATTGGGGTTGTGTATGTGGCGTAAAGGACTTTTGGGCGCGCTGGTATTATCGCTACTGGTGGCTTGTGATTCAGGTGCGCAGAAGGTGATTGCTGTGCCACCTTCAGATTCGCGTGGCGCGATGGCACATATTCAACCCGGTCAAGACCCTGCTGTTTTAGCGCAGCAGTATAAAGATCAAGCGTTGCAGGTGTTAGATCTGTCTGAGCTGGAAGAAAATGGTGCCAGTGTCCTTAGCTTAACCTTCTCTGTGCCACTGCAAGAAGGACAAAACTTTGCCCAGAAAGTCCATGCGGTGGACAGTAAAAGTGG
>CANRHT010000176.1 GCA_947630465.1 uncultured Pseudomonadaceae bacterium | reverse complement strand
CTATTATCCATGGATGCAGGGCACCTTTTGCCGCCTGAGCTTGCGCATATTCTGGCTGGATTACGTAATGATGCGCATGCCATGCCATTATCGCAGCTTGAACCCGTACTCACCCAAGCGTGGGGGCCGAACTGGACGCAGCACTTTAAGCGCTTCAGTTATCAGCCCATCGCTTCAGCTTCAATCGGTCAGGTGCATGAGGCCACAACTCAGGAGGGCCTGCATTTGGCGATAAAAATTCAGTACCCCGGTGTAGCAGCCAGTATTGATAGTGATTTAGACAATGTCGCCACCTTGCTGCGCTGGAGTCGATTACTGCCTAAAGACCTGGATATAGATGCTCAGCTTGCAGAAGCCAAGGCGCAGCTGAAATTAGAAACAGATTATCAGTACGAGGCAACGGAGCTGCAGAATTTCACTCGTCTTTTAGCAGATGATCATGACTTTATTTTGCCCGAAATCTACCAGCCCTTAAGCCATCAAAATATTTTGGCGATGAGTTTTCTGCCAGGGCAGCCGGTCGAGCAGCTTGAGAGTGCCACCCTTGAGCAGCGGCAAAAATGGGTGAGACGACTCTTTGAATTGTTCTTTCGTGAGCTGCTGGAGTTTAATCGGGTGCAGACTGATCCTAATTACGCGAACTATCTGATTGATTTAGATAACCAGCGTATGGGGTTGATCGACTTTGGCGCAGTACGAGCCTATGCGCCGCGCGTGGCTGAAGCCTACCGTGATCTGTTTAACGCGATTGCGCATCAGGATACAAAGGGTATCTGCAGTGCCGCCGAAGCGTTGGGTTATTTCAGCGCTGATATCACTGCAGAGCAGAAAGACACCCTGCTGGAATTATTTAAGATGGCTGCTGAGCCGCTGACTCAGCCCGACCCCTATGACTTTGCTAACTCGGATCTGCCATTGAGGTTACAAGACGCAGGCTTCAGGCTCAGTTTGGAGCAAAATTATTGGCATTCTCCACCGATTGATGCGCTGCTGTTACACCGTAAGTTGGCAGGGCTATTTTTACTGGCGCAGCGCTTGCGCGTTAAACTGGATGTGGCTGACATTGCCGCGCCTTACTTGTTTTGATCAATAGAGTTCGGTCCACAAGCAATTTAACGAGTGGTAAAAAAAGCAAATGGCTAACGCTGTTTAAAACCCTTATGAGCAGCATTGAGCCAGTTATGAATAACAAGCATGGCTTCTTCACTGGGTTGTGCATTGGCATGACTGCGGGCTTCACTGATCACCCAGTCGCTTCCTTGTGGTCGTAGAGACAAGGTGACACGCGGGGTCGTTAATACTTTATAGACGAAAACCTCACCTTCATGAATGCGCTGGTGATAAGCGCTGACGCAATGGTGCATCTGCACACCTTCAATTGCGAGCTCGTACCAACTGCTGATAGGCACAATCAGCTCATTGCCAGGCAGTGGTGGCGTGGGGAAGTCACCATAGTAACGTTGCTGTTGTTTTGCGCGTAACTCAACCGACATTTTGTTGTGTTTGAAGACAAAGCGATCATGCAGGACTTTGAGTTCTGCAACTGTTGAAGTGGTGCGCAGGCTGGCAAGGCTTGCGCCGAGTAAACAACTGTCCTGTGCCAGTCTGCGAATATGACCCAGGTCGGCAATACTTGATTGCGGTGTGATCATGCTGAACAAGCTGTTCCAGTACAAACCTCGATAGCGCTGTAAAAATAAAAGATGATTAACGCAAATATGTTGTACATGTCGCAGACTATCGATGGCTTCAGGGTTTTTTAATCCTTCAAACACAGCGTTTAGGTTGGCAAAACGGTGTTGTTTAACATCAATGCGTGCGAGCATTTTAACGACGCTCGCACCGCTTGGAAGTTGTAAATAACGCAAAATATCAGTGCGTTTTTGCAGTACCAGCGCTTTGAAAGTGATGGCATCGAGTTTCTGCAATTCGGCATAATGCACCAGCAGCAAAAACAAGAGCGGATTTGAAAGAGCCAGCTCTAAAGCGGCCGCTGAAATCAACATGCTTTGCATCAATTGGTATTGTTTTTCGGGCATCGACATAGCGATGGCTAATGCGTGCTGCGGAAGGCAGTTGAGTTGCTCTTGTGGCAGTAACATGGCAATAGGCAAACCTGGAGCCTGCAAAAAAGAGCTGTCTTCTAGTAAGTCGTTATTGCTCCAAGACTGCCAAAATAGAGGCTGTTCATGTCGAGAGCTGTTGATGTGAATGGATAAGGGATAACCCATGTCCTTGCTCAAATCAACGCAAAAACGGGCGGGTAAATCTTGAAAGTTTGAGGTGCACGTTTGCATATTAAGTCCGCATGCAAGTTGTGTGGCGAACACTTGGGTGGCCGCTGTACAATTAATAGTAATGGTTGAAAGATAAAAACAAGCGCTTAGGTTAACTGTCAGTTGCGACATAAGGTGTCGCAGTCGGAAGATTGATTCTTGGAAAAACAATCATCCGGATTGCACCTTGGAACGGCTGTGCTTTTATTACGCCATACGGGATGGCCTGCCGTGCGCACTTATCACTTTTCTGTGAGGCTATTCACCCGCTCCAAAAACTCAAGAATCACTTCTTGTGATTCACGGTTAGCCTGTGTATTTGCCGCAACTGTGCCGCCCATCATGCGTTGTTCATTGAGCAAGTGGCCTGCCTCAGGGTAGTCAATATGGGTGCAGTCAGCCGTGGGTAGGTGCTGCATTTGCTGGCAAATCTGCTCGGCCATTTGCGTTGCGGGCCACACATCATCTTGACCGCCTGAGAGCAACAACAGCGGTGCTGTAATCTGCTCAACCGGTATACGTGCTGCGTGTGTTTGCCAGTGGTGTGTCGCTAAAGTCTCAAGTACAGCCTGCTCAATGGGCTGATCTGTTTTGGGCGTGGGCCAAGTTAAAAAATCTAAGGGTTGCTGCTGGTAGGTCCAGCTGCTGACTGGCGTTGCAGAAGGGCCGCGGCCTTGCCACACCACTGAAGTGGGCGCAATCGCAATGGCGGCTTTGTAATCTTTATCACGCGCGACTGTATTTAAAGTCAGCTCAGCGCCTTTTGACCAGCCCACCATAATCAAGCCATCGTCACGGGTCTGTGTTTGCTTGAGTAACCATTGCTTAGGTTTTTCAAGGTATTCCAGCGGCAAGCTTTCTAAGTGTTGGGGCAGGCCGGGCTCTTTAAAGTAAGCCACGGACAGTACCGGGTAGCCTAGAGGGGCAATTTTTTGTGCCAATAAATCCGGCATACCACCGGCTGCGCCTTCGACTAATAAAATACCGTAGCCTGTTTTACTGCCAGCTGAATACTCGGCGACAAACTCAGTTGAGTCGACAGCGCTAAAAGCGATGGGCTCTGCATACAAAGGTGAGCTTAGTAAGGCGGCGACGGGCAATAAGTAACGTAGTGTAGACATTGTAGATAACTCTTCTTTCATCCATGGTGCACTCAGTGTACAGGCTGCTTGTGGTGAGCTAAAGACTATTGCAATCGTGGCTTAATCACCTATGCTTTATCTTTTTCTATAGAATCGTGCACACGATGTATCAGGACAACGCCCCCATGCACAAAACCATCATCACTTACGGCACCTTTGATATGTTTCATATCGGTCATTTGCGGCTGTTAGAGCGTTTAAGTCAGCTGGCTGAGCGGGTGATTGTGGCGGTGTCGACCGATGCTTTTAATGAGCAAAAAGGTAAAAAAGTGCTGATCCCCTATGAGCAGCGCGCAGCAATTGTGCAGGCGATTGAATACGTTGATCTGGTGATTCCCGAAGAAAACTGGCAACAAAAATCTACAGATATTGCCACCTATAATGTTGATATCTTTGCCATGGGCGATGATTGGGCGGGGCAGTTTGATTTTCTAAAAAGCCAGTGTGAAGTGGTGTATTTAGA
>CANRHT010000175.1 GCA_947630465.1 uncultured Pseudomonadaceae bacterium | reverse complement strand
TTAATGGGCGTGGGCAAACCAGAAGATTTAGTTGAAGGTGTGCGTCGCGGAATTGATATGTTTGACTGCGTGATGCCCACGCGTAACGCCCGCAATGGTCATTTATTTATCGATACCGGTGTGATTAAAATCCGCAATGCCACGCATCGTCACGATGATTCGCCGCTGGATAGCGCCTGTGATTGCTATACCTGCCAGAACTTTAGTCGTGCTTATTTACATCATTTGGATAAATGCGGCGAGATGTTAGGTTGTATGCTTAACACCATACATAATCTGCGTCATTATCAACGTCTTATGGCGGGTTTACGAGAGGCTATCCAACAAGGTACATTGAGCGACTTTGTTGATGGGTTTTATGCGCGACGTGGTTTACCAACGCCGCCGCTTAATTAAAATAACGGACACTAATGTCTTTTGTAATGGGAGTTGTTCATGGATTTCTTTATTTCTGCTGCTTACGCTGACACTGCTGCTGGTGCACCGCCAGGTGGTGAGTACATGCAATTTATCTTATTGGCTGGTTTTTTAGTCATCTTCTATTTGATGATCTGGCGTCCACAAGCAAAGCGCGCCAAAGAGCACCGCAACTTGGTTGGCGGCTTGCAAAAAGGTGATGAGGTAGTGACCAGTGGTGGTATTGCTGGCAAAGTGACTAAAGTGACGGATGACTTTTTAGTCATTGAAGCTTCAGACACTGTTGAGCTGAAAATTCAAAAAAGCGCAGTAATCGCAGCTTTACCAAAAGGCACTTTGAAAGCTATCTAAGTGTTTTAGGTCACGGGCGGCTGTATCTCAGGGGTGTGTACATCTTTGAGGTGCACTGCCCGATTTGCGTTATATTCGATTGATTTTGGCTGGATGTATTGCAGCCACATAAGCGGGCGGTGTCATGCTCAACAAGTATCCTTTATGGAAGTATCTGCTGATTGTAGCGATTTTTTCCATCAGTTTTATTTACTCTGCGCCTAACCTGTTTCCCGATGATCCGGCGATTCAAGTCACAGGTGCTAGCAGTGCGCTACAGGTTGAACAAGCTGAACTTGATCGTGCGACTACAGCATTAAAAGCTGCAGGTATTGCTGTTAAAAGTTCTGCAGTAGAGGCGCGTGGTGGTTTATTACGTTTAGAGCGCCGCGACGATCAGTTGCCAGCGAAAGAAGTCGTACGTAAGGCTCTTGGCGACGAATATGTTGTTGCTTTGAATCTTGCTGCTACAACGCCGCAATGGTTGCGTAGCTTAGGTGCAAACCCAATGAAGTTGGGTCTTGACCTGTCAGGTGGTGTGCACTTCTTGCTTGAAGTGGATATGGATAAAGCAATTTCTGCGCGCATTAAAGTGCATGAAAGCGAAATTAAAACCATTTTGCGTAAAGAGCGTGTGCGTTATCGCAGCTTGCCGAGTATCGAAAACGGTATTCAGTTGGGCTTTGATGACAGTGCAACTTTAGGTCAAGCTCGCACGTTAATTCGTAAAGACTTTGCCGACTTTGAAATGACTGTCGCTGAGCGTAATGACAAGCCTGTGCTGCGTTTGACTTTATTGCCGACTAAAATTACTGAAATTCGTGAATACTCAATCAAGCAAAACTTAACCACGGTGCGTAACCGTGTGAATGAGTTAGGTGTGGCTGAGCCGTTGGTGCAGCGCCAAGGTGCTAACCGGATTGTGGTTGAGTTGCCTGGTGTGCAGGATACGGCTGAAGCGAAGCGTATTTTGGGTAAAACAGCCAATCTTGAGTTTCGTTTAGCCGCCGCTACAGATGCGCCGCGTGCGACAACTGAAATGTATGAGTTTCGCGAAGAAGGGCGTCCGCCTGTTGCGCTTGAGCGCAGCCTGATCATCACCGGTGATCAAGTGACTGATGCTCAGGCCAGCTACGATGAAAATGGTCGGCCACAGGTCAATATTCGTTTGGATGGTCACGGTGGCGAGTTAATGAACCGTGCAACACGCAATGATATTGGTCGCAGTATGGCGGTGATTTTTATTGAACAGCGTCCAACAACACGTTATGTGCGTCAGTTGGTGGATGGTGTTGAAAAAGAAGTCGCAGTGCAAACCTTTAAAGAAGAAAAGCGCGTGATCAGTCTGGCTACCATTCAGTCGGCGCTGGGCAGTCAATTCCGTATTACGGGGTTGGATGGTCAGGGCGAGTCGTCTGAGTTGGCGTTGTTATTGCGTGCGGGTGGCTTAGCGGCACCCATGTACTTTGCTGAAGAGCGCACCATTGGCCCAAGTCTAGGTGCTGAAAATATTCAGCTTGGCGTACAGGCAGCGTTATGGGGCTTCTTGTTTGTAGCGATCTTTATCGTGCTGATTTACAAAACATTTGGCGTACTAGCAACGATTGCATTGGGCCTGAATATGGTGAACCTGTTAGCGATGATGTCGCTGCTGGGTGCTACATTAACCTTGCCAGGTATTGCCGGTATTGTGTTGACCATGGGTATGGCGGTTGATGCGAACGTGCTGATTTTCTCGCGTATTCGTGAGGAAATTGCCAATGGCATGTCCGTGCAGCGCGCGATTCATGAAGGTTTTGATAAGGCGTACTCAGCCATTATTGACGGTAACTTGACCACGCTATTGGTGGGTGCAATCTTATTTGCTATGGGTACCGGTCCAATTAAAGGCTTTGCGGTGACCTTGTCACTGGGCATTATCACCTCAATGTTCACTGCGATTATGGTGACACGTGCCATGGTTAACCTGATGTATGGTGGCCGTGACGTCAAGAAGCTGTGGATTTAAGGATATGACCAACATGAAACGTGTAATTGATTTTATGGGGATACGCCATCTGGCGCTGGCCCTCAGTTTGATAATGGTTTTGGCGTCCTTGGGTAGTCTTGCCATCAAAGGTCTGAACTTTGGTTTAGATTTTACCGGCGGCACTTTGATTGAGCTCAACTATGAGCGCGATGCGGACCTCAATAAGATTCGTAGCCAACTGCAAGAGGGTGGTTACCCTGACGCTATAGTGCAGAGCTTTGGCGCGGTCAACGATGTGTTGGTGCGTATGCCAGGCGACGACCCTGAGTTGGGCAGTCAAGTAGCGCAAGTATTGCGTCAAGATGCAGGCAGTCAGGTGACTATCAAGCGTGTTGAGTTTGTTGGGCCTGCTGTGGGTGAGGAGTTGCGCGATCAGGGCGGTCTAGGCATGCTCTTGGCGTTAGCAGGCATCTTGGTGTACTTGGGTTTTCGCTATCAGTGGAAATTTGGTATTGGCGCTATTGTGGGCTTGTTCCACGATGTGATTATCACCTTGGGTGTGTTTTCATACTTCCAGTTCACCTTTGACCTTACAGTCTTAGCTGCTATTTTGGCGATTATTGGTTATTCACTCAACGATACCATTGTGGTATTTGACCGTATTCGTGAGAACTTTCGTTTCTTACGTAATACGCCATTGATTGACAATATCAATATTTCGACCACGCAAACTTTGCTGCGTACTTTGGCTACGTCAATCTCAACCTTGTTAGCCGTTGGCTCACTGTTGATGTTTGGCGGTGATAATTTATGGGGCTTTGCGTTTGCCTTATTTATTGGTATCACTGCGGGCACCTACTCATCGGTGTATATCGCGAGTATTTTCTTGTTGATGCTGAAGCTGACTGTGGAGGATTTGATCCCTCCGGTGGCAACAGAAGAGGTTGATGAAACACCTTAAGGGCGTTGAACTGACTGCTGTATACCTTGAGTTTTGAGGTGGAAGATTAAAAAAGCCGTACAGGTTTGAACTTGTACGGCTTTTTTGCTTCCAAGGTAGGGAGAACTGTTGTTACTTGAGAGAAATGATATGAATAAGTCGATGTTGATTGGTGGTGTTTTAGGTGCGGTCGCGGTGACTGCGGGCGGTGCGTATGCAACCTATAA
>CANRHT010000174.1 GCA_947630465.1 uncultured Pseudomonadaceae bacterium | reverse complement strand
TCCAGCACCAGTAAACGGCCACCGGGTTTGAGTACGCGCAGCATCGAGCGCAGCGCATCTTCTTTATGGGTGACGTTGCGCAGGCCAAAGGCAATGGTGACCACGTCAAAATGATTATCAGGGAAAGGCAGTTTTTCAGCATCGGCTTGGACAAAGCTAATATTGTTGCTCACACCTTTATCCAGCAGACGGTCACGTCCGACTTGCAGCATCGAAGCATTGATATCGGCCAGTACAACTTCACCGTCTGGACCGACTAAGCTGGAAAACTTGCGTGCTAAATCACCGGTACCGCCAGCGATATCTAAAACTTTATTGCCACGACGCACACCGGATAATTCAATGGTGAAACGCTTCCACAGGCGATGCATACCAGCGGAGAGCACGTCGTTCATAATGTCGTAGCGCGCAGCAACTGAGTGAAATACCTCAGCAACTTTATCTGCTTTCTGGCTTTCAGGAACGTTTTTAAAGCCGAAGTGGGTGGTTGGCTCATTGGCATTGGGCTGATGTGGATTGCTCATAAAAGATCACCTTAGACAGATTGCTAAGCATTCTAATACCCAACGCGCGGTTTGTCTTGACGCGAAACAGATTCGCTGCAATATCCGCATGATAAAGGCTGTTTTAGCCGTAAAACAGGCAAACGCCGAGGGCTGAGTCAATACAGTGAGAATGGATTGATCTGCTCAATTGGATCTAGACGTTAGAGTGAAGCGTAGCGCTCAATTACAGCATTAAGCGGACAACAGACTCACTGGGGTCGCGTGATTTGCCAGCAGCGCTGAGTGCATCAAGGTAGCTTTGCCATAGCGCAGACTGCTCAGTAGCCAGTTGGTAGAGGTAGGGCCAAGTAAATATACCGCTGTCGTGACCGTCATCAAAAGTCAGTTTTAGAGCGTAATTACCGGCAGGTTCAATGTGACTGAGGGCAACATGCTGTTTGCCCCATTGCAGCACAGGGTTACCATGCCCTTGCACTTCCGCTGAGGGCGAGTGCACGCGTAAAAATTCCGCTGGTAAAGCAAAGACTTGGCCATCGGCATAACCGAGTTCCAGAGTTTTTGAGCTTTTATTGAGCTTGATACGCGTTGGGATCGGCATGTGAACCTCACTTTAAATAGGCTGTGTTAGCACTGAGTGTAGCGCTAACACAGCACTATTAATCGCTTATAAAATATAACGCGACAGATCTTCGTCTTTAGCGAGCTCGCCTAGATGCTCATCCACATAAGCGGCATCCAGCTCTAAAGGACTGCTGCTGTATTGTTCGGCCAGCTCAGCGGCGTCAAAGGACACTTCTTCCAGCAAGCGTTCCAGCAGTGTGTGTAAACGACGAGCACCGATGTTTTCGGTTTTCTCGTTCACTTGCCAGGCGATCTCGGCGATGCGCTCAATACCGCTATCAGTAAAGACTACGTGCAAGCCTTCGGTGGCTAACAGCGCAACATACTGCTCGGTGAGTGAGGCGTCAGGTTCACTGAGAATACGTTTGAAGTCATCTGGCGTCAGTGCTTTAAGTTCAACACGAATCGGTAAACGACCTTGCAGTTCAGGGACTAAATCGCTGGGCTTACTTAGATGGAAAGCACCCGAGGCAATAAACAGAATATGGTCCGTTTTAACCATGCCCAGTTTAGTGTTGACCGTGCAGCCTTCAATCAGCGGTAGCAAATCGCGCTGCACACCTTCGCGTGATACGTCAGCACCACTGGTATTGCCGCGTTTGGCAATCTTATCGATCTCATCAAGGAAGACGATACCGTGCTGCTCAACAGCTTCCAGTGCACGGACTTTAACGTCTTCTTCGTTGACGAGGTTTGCGGCTTCTTCGTCGCGAATCAATTTCAGGGCATCGGCAACACGCAGTTTACGGCTTTTAGTTTTGCCTTTATGCATCCCAGAAAATAGATTTTGCAATTGGCTAGTCATTTCTTCCATGCCCGGTGGGGTCATGATTTCTACGCCGGCGGGTGCTTCAGCCACTTCGATATCAATTTCTTTGTCATCCAACTGGCCTTCGCGCAAACGCTTGCGGAATAATTGGCGCGTGCTGGAATCGGTGCGCTCAGCGGTGTCGTCTGAGCTTGAGCGCGCTTGCGGCAATAATGCATCAAGAATGCGCTCTTCAGCGGCATCTTCAGCGCGGTTACGCATGCTTTTCATTTCTTGCTCACGCAGCATTTTTACCGCTGCGTCGGCGAGGTCACGAATAATGGATTCAACATCACGACCGACATAACCCACCTCAGTGAACTTGGTCGCTTCCACTTTAATAAAAGGTGCGTTGACCAGTTTGGCTAAACGGCGAGCGATTTCAGTTTTACCGACACCGGTTGGGCCGATCATTAAAATATTTTTTGGGGTGACTTCATTGCGCAGATCGGCAGGTAGCTGCATGCGTCTCCAGCGGTTGCGCAGGGCAATCGCTACGGCACGTTTGGCATCATCTTGGCCTACGATATGGCGATTGAGCTCATGCACAATTTCACGGGGTGTCATGGACATAATGGTCTCCGAGGCGCGCTTAAACAGCGCTATCCTGCTCTTCGATAGTCAAATTTTGGTTGGTAAATACGCAGATAGAACCAGCGATAGTCAGGGCTTTTTCGGTTATTTCACGCGCCGATAGCTCACTGTTTTCTAATAAAGCCATGGCTGCAGCTTGGGCAAAACCACCACCTGAACCCATGGCGATCAAACCATGCTCAGGTTCTACCACGTCACCGTTGCCGGTAATAATTAACGAGGCGTCTTTATTGGCCACTGCCAGCATGGCTTCGAGGCGGCTGAGTGAACGGTCGGTCCGCCAATCTTTGGCTAACTCAACGGCGGCGCGCACCAAATGACCTTGGTGTTTTTCTAATTGGCCTTCAAAACGCTCAAATAAAGTAAAAGCGTCAGCCGTCGCACCGGCAAAACCTGCCAGTACTTCACCGTGATAGAGGCGGCGCACCTTTTTTGCATTACCTTTCATGACAGTGTTGCCAAGTGAAACTTGACCGTCACCACCCATAACGACTTTACCGTTGCGACGAATTGAAACAATAGTGGTCAAGGGACTTCTCCACGTTAAGGGGCATACACCCAGATTGATAAGAGATGGGGATGCAATGCCAGCGCTTCAAGGGCTGGCCGTGATTAAGAGCGTTTACGTTGTTGTAACAACAGATTATTAAAGCCGCTATTGGACAACTGCTTTTGTGCAACGCCGAGCTGTTCACGGCTGACAAAAGGACCGACTAGCACACGGTGCCACAGTTTATCGCCGACTTGGCTTGACTCAATATGTACGTCTTGACCGCTGAGTAGTAATTGCGCACGCACGCTTTCTGCTTTGGTGCGCTCAGGGAAGGAGCCGGCCTGTAAGTAAAACAGGGTTTTCTCTTCCTTTTTGACGATCGGCGCTGGCGGTGTTTTGCCATCCAGAATCGCTTGCGCACGGGCGGCATCTGCTTTTTTAGCAGCGTCCATTTCTGCTTGAGTCGGCGGTGGCGGCGGTGGCGGTGTTTTTTCTGGCAAGGCTTCAGGCGGCACTATCACTTCTGATTCAGATAACAGCGTATAAAACTCAAACTTTGGCTTGCTCGATGCAGCATCCGTTGTTGTTTGCGGCGCGGTTTTTTTATTGCCTGCAGGCGCTTTTTTGCCCTCTGCTACTGTGGTGTCACGCTTAATGCCATCATCGCCCGGCTCTAGACCGATTAATGCCATCGCGAACACCCCGATCACTAAGCCAGTTAATAGCCATAGTAGTGGGTTAGCCGGTTTTTTACTCGATGCAGTCGCGCGACTGGCACCGCGTTTGGGCGCTGCTTTTTTACGTGCAGCCATTTACATACGCTCCAAGGTTTTTAAACCTAATAAGCCTAGACCTTGCTGCAGAGT
>CANRHT010000173.1 GCA_947630465.1 uncultured Pseudomonadaceae bacterium | reverse complement strand
TGGTTTTTGCTGCGATTTAAACCCACCGCACGCGCGGTATCAGGCTGTAAAAAGGTTGAGTTAAAGATGTTGTAATGCACATCGAGTGCGCCGTAGCTTTTTTTGCGGTCAACTTCAGCCTGTGCTGCAAAGGCCATGAAGAGACTTAAACTTAGAGCCAGTAAATAACGCATAGCAGTTACTCCTTCGGTTAACGAGCATTGGCACCAGTGACGCGGTAAATACCAATTTCACCGAGTAAGTTGGGCCAGATACGACTGCCAATGTTGTGGCGATGATCGCGATCAACGGCTAAACGATCAAGCACAGTCATTTGCATATCGAGACACAGTGTTTCAAAGTCAGCAAAAGTACAAAAGTGAATGTTAGGAGTGTTGTACCACGTATAAGGTAAAAAATCCGAGACCGGCATACGACCTTTATGGGCTAAATACCAACGGCAGCGCCAATGCGCAAAGTTGGGAAAGGTAATAATACAGGTACGCCCCACGCGTAGCATTTCTTGCAAAATCTTGTCCGGATAATGTACCACTTGTAGCGCTTGAGTCATCACCACCACATCAAAACTGTCATCGGCAAAATTACCTAAACCTAAGTCCAGATCTTGCTCAATCACATTAACGCCTTTGTCGATACAGGTGGCAATATTATCAGGGTCAATTTCTAAGCCGTAACCGGTGACGTTTTTGTGCTCTTGTAACCAAGATAACAACTCACCGTTACCGCAACCGAGGTCGAGCACTCGACTGTCGGCAGGAATCCATTGTTGAATAATTTCTAAATCAGCTCTCATAGGTGCCTCACACACGAATACGGTTCATATAACCGCCAAAGGCTTGCAGGTAGCGTGGAATAGGCAGCAAAAACGCATCATGACCTTGCGGAGCATCAATATCTAAATAGGCCACATTTTTCTTGGCATCCATTAGAGCGTCAACAATTTCTTTAGAGCGAGCAGGGGAAAAACGCCAGTCCGTGGTAAAAGAAATCAGCAGGAAGTTGGCTTGTGCTTGAGTAAATGTTGCCGATAAATCGCCATCATGTGCAGCGGCAGGATCAAAATAATCCAGTGCCTTGGTCATCAATAAATAAGTGTTGGCATCAAAACTATTGGAGAACTGCTCACCTTGATAACGCAAATAGCTTTCCACCTGAAACTCAACATTATGAAAGTCATAATTGAGACGGTCGGTTTTCAGCTCGCGGCCAAATTTCTCACCCATCGAATCATCAGATAAATAAGTGATATGCCCAACCATACGCGCCAACATTAAGCCGCGTTTAGGGATTTTACCTTCGGCGGTAAAGTTGCCCGCATAGAAGTCAGGGTCGGTAATAATGGCTTGGCGCGCCACTTCGTTAAAGGCAATGTTTTGAGCAGATAAGCGCGGTGCGGCGGCAATGGCGATGCAATTACGGATGCGCTCAGGGTAGCTGATGCTCCATTGCAGCGCTTGCATACCGCCGAGGCTGCCACCGATCACCGCCGCCCACTGGGTGATACCGAGGCGGTCAGCTAAGCGGGCTTGGCTGTGCACCCAGTCTTCCACAGTGATCACGGGGAAATGTGCGCCATAGACTGTGCCCGTCTTAGGATTAATGCTGCTGGGGCCGGTTGAACCGTGGCAGCCGCCTAAGTTATTCAGCGACACCACAAAAAATTTATTGGTATCAATGGGTTTGCCCGGACCAATACAGGTATCCCACCAACCGGGTTTGCGATCATCAGCACTGTGATAACCCGCCGCATGGTGAGTGCCAGAGAGGGCATGGCAAATCAGCACAGCATTGCTGGCGCTGGCATTGAGCTCGCCATAGGTTTCGTAAATAAGCTCGTATTCGTCGAGTGTACGGCCGCAGGCTAAATGCAATGGCTGATCAAAATGAGCCATTTGCGGACTGATTAAACCGACAGAATCTGCAGGGAAAACGGAAGACACGGCAAAACTCTCTAAAGTGAGGTGTGCAGTCTAAAGAGCCAGATCATTGGCGGCAAGTCGTATGCAATATTCACTGCATTACTCCTGGCGTTGCGCCATTAATGGGGTGGCTAATTGGACAACTTTGGCTTGACGGCGCTGCGGCGCTGGGCGACTGATATTGCGTAAAATATCCTGCACTTGCATCTGCTGCGCGCTCAGAGCGTTAATAAAAGTGCTGAGTAATTGATTGCGCTGCTGACTGCTATGCGCCGTTTGCGCTAAGGATTTTAAGCGCAAGAGGTGATTTTCGAGCAGCTGTTTTTGCTCGAGATTTTGCTGGATTAAGGGTGTTAGCGCATCGTTGGACCAGTGCAGCGCATCATAATGGATACGTTCGTGCAGCAAGAACGCTTCTTGTGCCAGTGTGGTAAAAAAACGGCGACTTAATACGCTTTGTTCGGTCAGCAACGATTTAAAGTTACGTCCGAAAGCATCTGATTTGCTGCGCAGTTGCTGCAGTTCACGGCGATAACGACTGATGCGTAAGGTGGGCGCTTCAGCACTGAGAATTGAATTGTCAGTGTTATAACGTAGATAAATCGCTCGTACCATTTTGTTGGCCATCTGCGCTTCATTTTCAAACTCAAATAAATTGTTATCTAGGGCTGTGAAAAAGTGAGCAATCGCGCGTTGAATCCCCAAAGTCGTCCAGCTTTGTGCGAAGTCTGTTTCAGCTTGGGCAATCTGCTGTTGCAGCTTCTGTGGCTGCATAAAATCACACAAAATCGCACCTTGGCGATGCAAAAGGCGCTGATTGCTTTTTAAGTTGAGCAGTTTACGGTGGTAACCCTGATGCTCAGTTTTGGCCTGTTCGAGTAAATTCAGCAGCACCGTCGAATCGTTATGCGGTTGCTGATTGAGTGTGTGTTGTTCGGCTTGAGCTAAGGCCAGTCGCTGCTGCGTTATGCGCTGACTGGTGTTCAATAAGCCGCATAAACGACGTACAACACTGTGCTCAAGTAACTGCTCTTTTTGCGCAATCACGTGTTTACAAATAAAAGCTTCGAGTGCATGAATGCGGCTGTGGCTTAATAACTCAGCATCTTTGTTGATCTTGCCCTGCAGTGCGCTTTTAGCGGAGACCGGCAGCACCTGTTCAGGGGTTAAGCCCAAGAGTTTAGCTGTTTGCACCTGCATATTTTGGATGCTGTGCTCGGCAAAAGTATCCTGATTGAGGCTATCCCATAGCGTGTCGATTTTATTGAGTACGGCAAACTGCAGAGTGGGCTGTGACTCTTGGCGCGTTTGAATATGCTCCTGCCAGATCGCCATATCACTGGCGGTGACACCGGTATCTGCCGACAACAAAAATAAAACAGCTTGCGCGCTGGGCAGTAACGACAAGGTCAGTTCTGGCTCACTGCCTAAAGCGTTTAGGCCGGGCGTATCAATAATACGCAAGCCTTGGCGCAGCAGTGGGTGATCGATATTGACTAAAGCATGGCGCCACGCAGGAATCAGCACGTGATCGGCTTGTTCTGCATTTTCGACAGCATCCGGTGAAAAGCCTAAGGCAATGGCTGTTTCAATGGCGACGCTTTTGGTTTGGGTGAGATGGCTTAAGGCACTGGCTAAGCTTGCGCTATCGCCGTGATCAATCGCAATCTGAGTCCAAGCATTGGCTTGTGATTTCAGCTGCGTCAGGCTGGTTTCTTGATGGCGTGTTTCAATCGGTAATAGCTGAATACTTGAGGTGGCTTGCTGTGCATCAAAAAAGATTTCTGTCGGGCACATGGTCGTGCGCCCCGCATCAGATGGCAGCAAACGTTGGCCGTAATCAGCAAAAAACAGACTGTTGATCAGCTCAGTTTTGCCGCGGGAAAACTCACCAATAAAAGCTAAGGTGATGTGGTCGGCGCGCAGTGATTTCAGACTGTTTTGCAACTGCTGAAGTAGCTCCGGCGTATCGAGTTTGTTTTGCGC
>CANRHT010000172.1 GCA_947630465.1 uncultured Pseudomonadaceae bacterium | reverse complement strand
CACGAAGTTACCTTCGAGGGATTTTAAGTCCCTTGCGTCTACCTATTCCGCCATCCGGGCGGTAGAAGCGTGACTGGAAGTTGCTTAGTGCGTGTCCCAATCGAGGGCGCTAATATAGGTGATCTTTTCGGTAAGTGCAAGCCCTTGTTGAAGTTTTTCTTTAAAAGAAGTGCTTTTATTAAAACTGACCTATCACATCAATTGTTTAAGGAGGCACTGCGTACAACAATCCACCTGGCTCAACACAACACGATTTTTCATTGCCTCACGCTCACACAGCACCCACAGCTCCTTTACACCAACTGCGCGGCAACGGCTTCAAGCCCGGCTAAACCTTGAATATCCTGTTCTTGTAGGGCGATATGCTGTTGTGCCAAGTTGGGCATGCGCTGGTTAATATCCTGCAAATACACCGCTTGTTGCTGCAGACGTGACTGCCAAAAATGATTATCCGCGGCAGACTCAGGCATCACACGGTTGACCAATAAACCCGCCACAGGAATACCGCTGTGTTGCAAAGAATGCACGGCGCGCTCGGTCTCCATCACCGGTAAGCGCTCAGGTGTCAGCACAAATAAAAAGGCGGTTTTTTCAGCATTGCTTAATATATTGCGCGTACGTTGGAATAAACGCTGACGCTCCAACAGCGTACTCAGTAGCTTTTGTTGCCGCTCATCAAGCCCCTCCAGTGGATTGTTAGCGGGATCGCCTAAAGGATTATCAATACTGCGTGACGGCGTTAAATGCTCAAGCACCGAACCCAACTGCTGCGAACGTTTATTGTGTTGCAACAGCCCTTGCGTCCATACCGCCATAGCCTCAGGCAAGCTTAATAAACGCAATGTGTGCCCTGTTGGTGCGGTGTCAAATACCAATAGATCAAAACGCTCTAGGCCTTCATCCAGCAAGTGCGAGAGGCGTTCGAGCAGCGCGGCTTCTTGTGCACCAGGTGAGTGACGCGTCAGCTGCAACTGACGCTCCAGCTCAGTGACCTTGTCCGGCCCAACATAACGGCGCATTTGCCCAAGCACCCGTTCCAAATAGGCATCCACTTCAGTGTCTGGGTCCAACTCTAAAACCGTTAGATTGTTCACCACGTGCTTTTCTTTGCTGCCGATCTGTATTGCTAAGGCATCGGAGAGACTGTGCGCAGGGTCTGTGGACACCAGCAGCACCTTACGCCCCATCTGCGCGGCTTTTAATGCAATAGCACAGGACAGCGTGGTTTTACCCACCCCGCCCTTGCCACCGCACATCAAGACGCGTTTATTGTGAATCAATTGAGAGATATCAAGCTGCATTAGCAACACCTAAATTGATCAAGGGGTGAGCGTGGCATGCCCATCCGCACATGCCACTCGTGAAAACGCTCCATCAATAATGGTTGCAGCTCCAAGGTATACCAAGCTGCCGGATTGGGTATTCCCATCATTTCAGAGAACACCAGCATCATAAACACATCATCTTCGTCACGTTTAGCCCGAGCAATGGCCGCACGATAGGGCGCGTTGTAATACAACGTACCCATCTCGTTTACGGTTTTACACCATCGCTTAAACGCTGCTATTTTCGTTTTCATGACGTTTGCGCAGCTTTCTTTTCACGGCGCAACACAGAAACACACTCCAGCGTTACCAATACGGCTGCCACTAACACCACTAAATCGAGGCCAAACAAGAACCAATCCTGCTTCTCGTAAAAACCTCGCAATTGAATCAGCAGCGCAAATAAGCCCATGGTCAAAATAAACACCAACGGCAGCGTGATATATATAGTTGGCGTTTTACGGCGCACTAAAATCACAGCGATAATCAGTAGCGTCAGCCCAGCTAATAACTGGTTGGTACTACCAAACAGCGGCCAAATCAGCAAACCACCACTGCCATCTGCCCCACCCGCACCAAAGGCTAAGATCAAGCAACTGGCAACCGATAACGCAGTAGCCGGGAAGGCTTTACTCATCCATTTGACTTGGTAAATCTCACCCCACTCTTGGAAGATATAACGCTGTAAACGCAGCCCTGTATCCATGGTTGTTCCGGCAAACAATGCCGCCATCACCGTTAACATTGTGGCTGACACTTCGGCGCTGATACCGGTACCGTTTTCCAGAATGGTCGCACCACCCTGCACAAACGCCACAATACCGCCTTGGCCAAAGGAGCTGTACACCGCCTCCCAATCCGCCAAGCTGGCAAAGCCTGCAGTACCTGCAATAATCGCCGCCAAGGCTAAAGCGCCCTCACCGACCGCACCAAAGTAGCCCACGAAACGTGCATCGGTTTCTTTATTGAGCTGTTTGGACGTTGTGCCTGAGGCGACCAAACCGTGGAAGCCAGAAATTGCACCACAGGCAATAGTCACAAACAACAAGGGCATTAACGATGGCGTACCTTCAGGCAAGTTGCCGTTGATCATCGGTGCGACCACTTGTGGATTGCCCAGCAAAATGGCGGCATACAGCAAGATCAAGCCCACAAACAATTGCAAACCGTTGATATAGTCTCGCGGCTGTAACAGCACCCACACCGGCAATAATGAAGCAATGGCTGCATAAGCAAACAGCAGCAAAATCCAGTTCGCACTGGCCGAGAGCCCCATAAAGCTATCCGGCAGTGAGACCGGCATTGAAGGCCCCATATAAATTAAGGTGTAAAGCGCCACCACCCCAACTAAGGAAACCAGTGGCAGATTCCACTTGAAGCGATAAATCGCTTGGCCAATCACTAGCGCCACAGCAATCGCGCCCCATACAGGTACTACAGCGCTGGGGTTGTTGATCAGCAACTTTGCAATCACCACACCAAAGACGCCGTTAACCATCAGCAGAACAAGGAAGATCACCACCATAAATAATAAACGCGCACGCTTACCGACGACATCACCGGTGAGCGCACCCACAGACTTTGCTTTATTGCGCACACTGGCCCATATCGCCCCCATATCGTGTACGCCAGCAAAGAAGATGGTGCCAAACACCACCCAAACAAACGCCGGCAACCAGCCCCAAATCACGGCAATCGCCGGCCCCACAATGGGTGCTGCGCCAGCCACAGAAGTAAAGTGATGCCCCCAGAGGACGAATTTATTGGTGGGTACGTAATCAATACCATCTTGCATGGTATGTGCAGGTGTTTCGAAGTCGTCGTCGAGTTGATAGATTTTATTTGCGATGAATTTTGAATAGACAAAGTAGCCTAAACTCATCGCCCCTAGACCAATTACCATCAGAATAATAGCACTCATTATTGTTATTCCTTTTGTAACAGTTTGTAAGGACCTACGCGTCAAAAAGACCATAGCAGGGCATGGAAGTCAAGAGTTACAAAAAACCCCGCTGTTGGGCGGGGTTTTTTAATGTTGAATGTTGAATGGTTAGTCGACTAGAGTTACTTCTAAGTTAATCTTAATGCTGCTATCAGGGTCGGTGTAGCTGTAAGTGGTTTTACCATCTTTAGTGGCTCCTGCACCCCAACTGCTACCTAGATCCACAGTATCACTCTTATCAGCAATGATTTTTAACAGGTTATCATCATCAGTCATGTTGAAAACATCTTCTGGGGTTAAGCCTGTAATGCTGTTATTACCAGAAGCTTTACCGCTCATGTCGATGATTTCGATGTTTTCCATCTTACTGAAATCAGTAGTGCCTAGGTTATCGTCAAAGCGCAGCTGCACTGTATCCTCACCGCCGAAGCCATTAATGGCAGTGCCATCCCACAGGAATAAATCATTGCCTGAGGTGGGTGTCGTTGCACTGATATTGATATTCACTTTCCCAGTTGTTGCAGTAGAGAAATCACCTACCTGCGTATTTGAGGAGTCCACCTCATAGGTGCGCGCAGAAATATCAATCTCCTGTTGTCAATGGCCATTACTTTTGATCCACTTTCGGCCATTAAAATTGAC
>CANRHT010000171.1 GCA_947630465.1 uncultured Pseudomonadaceae bacterium | reverse complement strand
TCAGGAGTAATCTCATAAAAATGCTGTTCAATCTGATGCTCAGCGTGCTCAATATCCGCTTGAATATGCTGCGGCTGACGTAAGAAATTCGACGCCAGCTGTTGAATACCATCTGGGAAAGTTGCCGAGAACAACAAGGTCTGACGACGCTTAGGGGTGAACTCAATAATGTCAGCAATGCTGTCATAAAAGCCCATATCCAACATACGATCGGCTTCATCGAGCACCAAAGTATTCAGACCAGATAAATCCAAAGTACCTTTGCGTGCATGCTCTAAAATACGCCCCGGCGTACCCACAACAATATGCACGCCATGCTCCAGCGAGCCCACTTGCGGACCAAAAGGTACGCCGCCGCACAACGTCAGCACTTTAATATTGCCTTCGGCACGGGCTAAACGGCGAATTTCTTTCGCCACTTGGTCAGCCAGTTCACGGGTTGGGCACAGCACCAAGGCTTGGCAACCAAAATAGCGTGGATTCAGTGGTGACAAGATCCCAATGCCAAAGGCCGCGGTTTTACCGCTACCGGTTTTGGCTTGGGCAATCACATCCATGCCTTTGAGAATCACCGGCAAGCTTTGTGCTTGAATCGCGGTCATGCTGCTGTAGCCCAAATCAGCTAAATTGGTTAACAATGCTGCCGGTAACGGCAAGCTGGCAAAATCAGTTGGTGTACTCACAAAAATTTTCTAACCTTAATAAATGCAGCGTGCAGTGTAGCAAGGCGCACCTTGTTTGCGGTGGATTTGTCCTGCAGATACGCTAAAAAGCATGCAAAGGGGTTTTATGCGGCTGCCCGGCTTCTTCACGTACCAATTTTGGCACCAAATAACCCGGTAATTGCGCCAGCATCTGTTGATACAAGGCATAGGCTTCAGTGCTGCTGACATCAAAATGCTGCGCGCCCTGCACGCGATCTAACACATGCAAGTAATAGGGCAAAAGGTGGTGATCAAATAATGTTTCACTCAGTTCAATCAGCACCTGCGCGCTGTCATTCACACCTTTGAGCAACACTGTTTGGTTGAGCAACGTCACACCCGCTTGGCGCAGTTTGCCTAAACGTTCGGCATGCATCGGCGTTAACTCGCGCGGATGATTGACATGTAAAACCAAAGTACTGCGCAAACGTGTGCGGGTTAAAATATCGGTCAACTGCTCAGTTAAACGTTCGGCAATCACTACTGGTAAACGTGAATGCACCCGTAGACGTTGCACATGCGGGATCTGCGCAATGGCTGTAACCAATTCAGCTAAACGCTCATCTTGCAGCATCAAGGGATCACCGCCACTGAGAATCACTTCACTGATACTGGCATCCTGCGCAATATAATCGAGCGCGGCCTGCCACTGCGTTCGGCCTAAACGGTTATCGCTGTAAGGAAAATGCCGACGAAAACAATAACGGCAATTGACCGCACAACCACTGGCAGCTAACAACAACACTCGCCCGTGGTATTTATGAATCACCCCAGTGGCGACATTGGTGTCCTGCTCGCCCAGAGGATCAATACTAAAATCGGGGTGCATTTGCTCTTCAGCCGCCAGCGGCAACACCTGTAACAACAACGGATCGCAGGGATCACCTTTGCGCATTAACTCAACAAAGGGCTGCGGCACCAACACAGGAAACTGCTGGGCAATACTTAAACCCTCGGGGAAATCTGCAACTGTTAACTCCACAGCCTGCAAAAGCTCATCAGCGCTGCGTAAAGCGCCAGCCAATACCCTACCCCAGCCCACAAGGGGAATAAGTTTCTCGGTTTGCGCTACAATAGCCATTTTATAAGACCTTAAAATACGACAGGATTGCATTATGGCTAACTATTCTACCAACGAATTCAAACCAGGACTGCGCGTCATGGTGGATAACGAACCCTGCATCATGATTGATATCGAGTTTGTTAAGCCTGGCAAAGGCCAAGCATTTAGCCGCGTCAAGTTACGTAGCATTCGCAGTCAGCGCGTTTGGGAGCGTACTTTTAAATCAGGTGAGAGCCTAGAAAGCGCAGATATCGTTGATCGCGAAATGGAATATTTATACAGCGACGACGAGTTTTGGTATTTCATGGCCACTGACGGCTCTTTTGAACAACTCGGTGCCAGTCGTGAAGCCCTCGGCGACACTATTAAGTGGCTCAAAGAACAAGTGGTGTACGAAGTGACGCTATTTAACGATGCTGTGGTTTCAGTAACAGCGCCCAACTTTGTCGAACTGGACGTTGTCGAAACGGACCCCGGTCTAAAAGGTGATACCGCCCAAGGCGGCACTAAGCCAGCCACTTTAAGTACCGGTGCAGTCGTGCGCGTACCTTTATTTATTGTTGAAGGCGAAAAACTCAAAATTGATACACGCAGCGGCGAATATGTCAGCCGCGCCTAATCGGTTGGCTTTAATCTAATAAGGGAGCCCTGCGCTCCCTTATTTATCACAGGATACCCCGCAAGCTATGAGCACATGGCGACCCAGCGCACCGCGCTCAGCGTTAGTTGCGCGCCAGCAACTGTACCGCACGATTCGTGAGTATTTTTACACCCACGATGTATTAGAAATTGAAACCCCGCTGTTATCCCAAGCTCCCGTGGCTGATCCCAATATCACCCCGATGCAATCCGGCCAACGTTGGCTGCATACCTCGCCTGAGTACGCAATGAAACGCCTGTTGTGCGCAGGTTATGGTGATATATACCAAATCTGCAAAGTGTTTCGCGAGGGCGAAGCCGGCAAACGTCATAACCCTGAATTCACCATGCTGGAATGGTATCGCATGGGCTGGACGCACCGACAATTGATGGATGAAGTGGCCGACTTACTGCAGAGGTTATTAGCGCCACGCTGTGCCGACTTAGCCGCTGTACATTTGACCTACGCGCAGGCTTTTAGCCAGTATGCGCAACTCGACGTGCACCACTGCAGTGAGCAAAGCATTGTCCAGCGCGGCCAACAATTAGCCAACGCTGATTTAGACTTAGACCGTGATGGCTGGCTGGATGTGATTATGAGCCATCAAATTGAACCTGCGCTGCCGCACAATACCCTAGTGTTTATTGATGAGTTTCCAGCCACACAAGCCGCACTCGCCAAGGTTGTGAACAACGCACAAGGAGTGGCGGTGGCGCAACGCTTTGAAGCGTTTTTTAATGGCATGGAGTTAGCCAATGGCTATCAAGAATTGACCGATGCCGAGCAACAACTGCAGCGTTTCCAACATGAACTGCAAGGCACCCAACGCCCGCATGATGCACACTTAATCAGCGCCCTGGAACAGGGTTTACCTGACTGCGCCGGTGTTGCTTTAGGTTTAGATCGTGTGTTGCTGCACTTATTGGAGGCGGATCATATCGCCCAAGTCATCAGTTTTGATTGGTCACGGGCTTAAGCGCTGAAGCACCTACAATTTCAGCACACCAGAGGCATATATTGCGCAAAACCAGCGTGCTAGACTGCCTGCGTTTATAGCACCGCTGTTGGGTGTTAATTCCTTGATGCGCTGGATGCCCTCAACGTATCCAGCTGATTTTTAAACTTAATACAGTGAGGCATTTATGCTAAAAAAACTTTTACTCACAGGCTGCATGTTATTGATGACCAGTCACCTATTCGCAGCTGATAATCCCCATGTGGTGCTCGATACCAGCTTTGGTGAAATTGAGTTTGAATTGCAGGCAGATAAAGCGCCAATCACCGTGGCTAACTTTCTTGATTACGTTGACACTGAGCGCTATGACGGCACTGTTTTTCACCGTGTGATAACTGATTTTATGGTGCAAGGCGGCGGCTTTGATAAGTTTATGCAGCAAAAAGCCACTAAAGCAGCGATTAAAAACGAAGCCAACAATGGTTTAAAAAACGACCGTGGTACTGTTGCAATGGCACGCACCTCAGCCATTGATTCAGCCACTATGCAGTTTTTTATTAACCACGCGAACAATGATTT
>CANRHT010000170.1 GCA_947630465.1 uncultured Pseudomonadaceae bacterium | reverse complement strand
CGTAAGCTCCGTTTTGCTCAACGCGAGCGAATGCGGTCATGCTCTGCACCATAAGGAATCTCCAAAATAAAGGTCTAGAATAATGCGCCAATTGTAGCGAATTTTTCAATGTGTTGTGTTTACAATACAGATGTTAGGGTGTTCTACCTCTATAATGTTTCATTCATATTTAAAAACAGGAATATTCAATGACTCGTCCCAGTGGCCGCGAACTTGATCAACTGCGTCAGGTGCGCATTACACGTAACTTTACTTGCCATGCTGAAGGCTCGGTATTAGTTGAGTTTGGTAACACTAAAGTGATTTGTACTGTCAGTGTAGAAAACGGCGTACCCCGTTTTTTAAAGGGCCAAGGACAAGGTTGGTTAACCGCTGAATACGGCATGTTGCCGCGGGCTACCGGTGACCGTACCCGTCGTGAAGCGAGCAGTGGCAAGCAAGGTGGACGCACATTAGAAATCCAACGTCTAATCGGCCGCTCATTGCGCGCCGCTTTGGACATGAGCAAGCTGGGTGAGAACACCTTGTATGTGGACTGCGATGTGATTCAGGCTGATGGCGGCACACGTACGGCATCCATTACCGGTGCAATGGTCGCTTTGGTTGATGCGTTGGCCGTGATGCAAGAGCGCAAAATGTTGAAAAATGGCTCGCCACTGAAGCAAATGATTGCGGCAGTGTCAGTGGGTGTTTATAAAGATGTGCCCGTGCTTGATTTAGATTACCCCGAAGACTCAACCGCTGAAACCGACCTGAACGTAGTGATGACCGATGCCGGTGGTTTTATTGAGATTCAAGGTACCGCAGAAGGCGCGCCTTTTGGTTCAGAGCAGCTCAATGCCATGCTCGCGTTAGCTGACAAAGGCGTACGTGAGTTGTTTGCGCTACAACAGGCTGCTTTAGCAAACGCATAAAGTATCTTGACGACCACTGCGCACTGTCATCATTTTGCAGTGCGCAGTGGTGTATTGACCGCTGTGTGCTAAACGCTGAGCACCCAGTCGTAATCGACGCTAAAAGGCGCATGCTGAGAAAAGCGTGGCTGGCGCGATAACTTAGCGCTACGCACAGTACGGCGCATACCTTGGGTCAGCAGTTGATAATCAAAGCGCCAGCCTAAATTCAACAATTCTGCTTGTTCACTGTCAGCCCACCAGCTATAGATTTCGCCTTCGCGGTTTACTTCGCGCAGCGCATCGACATAACCCATAGTGCCAATCAACTCATCCATCCAAGCGCGCTCTGGCGAGGAAAAGCCGGTTTCCTGCTGGCAATCACGCCAATGTTTTACATCGAGCTTGTTGTGCGCAATAAACATGGAGGCACAATAAATATAATCACGGCGTTTACGGCGCTGCTTATCCAGATAGCGGGCAAAGTCATCCATAAATTTAAATTTTTGGTTCAAGTCATCATCGCTGGCATGCCCCGATGGCATTAATACACTGGCGATACTGACTTTATCGAAGTCAGCTTGAATATAACGACCATAGCGATCAGCGGTTTCAAAACCTAAACTGGTTATAATAGCTTTAGGTTGCAAGCGGGTATAAATAGCGACACCACCTTGCTTAGGCTGATCAGCATCACAGGCATAACAGAAGTAGCCCTGCAGTTGCACGTCATCTGCTTCCATTTCATAGGCACTGGCACGTGTATCCTGCAGGCATATCACATCTGCGTTTTGCGTATGTAGCCAGTCAAATAAGCCCTGTTCAATAGCGCTGTGAATCCCATTCACATTTACACTAATAACGCGCATGCAATAGCCCCTAGAAAAAAAGTGTGTGTATGATACAGAACGTATATTAAATTGGCTAAACCCAACGTGTTTAAGGACCCTTTATGCAAGCATATCAACGAGAGTTTATTGAGTTCGCACTTGAACGTGGTGTTTTACGTTTTGGTGAGTTTACCTTGAAGTCAGGGCGTGTCAGTCCTTATTTTTTTAATGCGGGGCTATTTGACTCAGGTTTGGCTTTAGCTAAGCTCGGCCGTTTTTATGCACAAGCGCTAATGGACAGCGGTTTATCTTACGATGTGGTGTTTGGTCCAGCCTATAAAGGTATTCCTTTAGCCGCGACAACAGCTGTGGCTTTGGCCGAGCATCATCAGCGTGATATGCCTTGGTGCTTTAACCGCAAAGAAGCTAAAGACCACGGTGAGGGTGGCACTTTAGTGGGTGCACCTTTAGCGGGTAATGTGGTGATTGTGGATGATGTGATCACGGCTGGCACGGCAATTCGAGAAGTGATGCAGATTATTCAGGCGCAAGGTGCACAAGCGGCGGGTGTATTGATTGCTTTAGACCGTCAAGAACGGGGCACTGGAGCCTTATCGGCCATTCAAGAAGTGGAGCGTGATTTCAAAATGCCAGTAATCAGCATCGTATCTTTGCAGCAAGTGCTAGAATACTTGGCAGAAAGTGCACAATTGAAGCAATATCTACCAGCGGTAGAGCGTTACCGTGAACAATATGGTATCTAATGCGAGACTCTTCATCAGTCACTGCTACCTTTAAGGAGTAAAGCGATGCGGTTACGCGGTTCTGTTTATGCTGTGTTTGTACTGGCTATATTGGCTAGTAACACTTCTGTTGCCGTTGAATATTACCGCTACAGTGATGAGCGCGGTATTACTGTGATCAGTCGCCAAGGCGTACCCTCGCACCTGATTGGTAATGGCTATGAAGTGCTGAGCGAGCAGGGGCGGGTGGTACGTGTTGTACCGCGCGCGCCAACGCCTGAAGAATATAGAAAAATGCAGGCGGAGAAAGAGCAAGCAAAAACAGATCGTCAATTATTGATGCTCTATACCCGCGTTGAAGATGTTGATCGCGCGCGTGACCGCAAAGTGGCTGACATTGATGGGCAGATCAGTATCGCGCGCGGTAACTTACTGTCTACCAATAGCTTAAGGGCTGACCTACAAGGACAGGCGGCAGCGCATGAGCGTGCAGGACGTGCTGTTCCGGCGCAATTACTCAAGCAAATTGAGGACGCGACGGTTGATGAGCAGCGCTTGCAACAACAAATTGCAAATTATTTGAAAAGAAAAACTGAGACCAAACAAGCCTTTGCGCTTGATAAACAGCGTGTGACAGAACTGCTGCTGAAAAAATAAGTCTCACATCTTAATTGAGCGCTATTAGAAAATATCGTAGTCTTAGCGCTCTTTAAGCAACGCGGTTACCTCTTGCGGATCAGATCCGCCACCTGGGAAGCTTTTTCTTTCCGCCCTATATTGCGTTAGGTGACATGTTAATCAGCCTAATTGCTGCGTTGTGCTACTGATATGTAGCTATCTTTTTTCCCTTCGGGGATGCCCCAATACGACAGTTTAGAGTGAAGCCTGTACGGCTTGTGAGTGCTCTGAGCTGACATCGAGTGGAGAGAAATCATGACACAATCTATAAAAATAATGCCTTTAAGTGATGAAGGTTTTACAGAAAATACAAAGTTCCAAGTATATACCGACAGACAGTTTGATAAAATTGAGCCGCTGCAGCAGTTATCCGAAGAGCAGCGTTTTGAAATGCGTGTTGTCGCTAGTGTGCTGCCATTTCGTGTTAATCAATATGTGATTGATGAGTTGATTGATTGGGATAATGTACCCAATGATCCAGTTTTTCAGCTGACCTTCCCGCAGCGTGGCATGTTAGATCCTGCTGATTATGATTTGATGGCGCAAGCCTTGCGTGATGAGTTGCCGCGTGCAGAAATCACTCAACTGGCGCGTGAAATTCAAGCGCGCTTGAATCCGCATCCTGCCGGCCAGCAAGAAATGAATGTGCCGATGCTCGATGGTGAAGCGTTAGATGGCATGCAGCATAAGTACCGAGAAACGGTGTTGTTCTTTCCTAGCCAAGGGCAGATTTGCCACAGTTACTGTACGTTCTGCTTCCGTTGGGCGCAGTTTATTGGTGATAAGGAATTGCGTTTTGCCAG
>CANRHT010000169.1 GCA_947630465.1 uncultured Pseudomonadaceae bacterium | reverse complement strand
AAGCGCGGCAACATACCGCAGTGGTCAATATGCGCATGGGAAATCACCACCGCATCAATATGTTCTGGATTAAAAGCAAAGGGTGAACGGTTGCCATTGCCATTGTCATTTTCTTCGTGATTACCTTGCTGCATGCCGCACTCAAGGAGTATTTTTTTCTGATCGTGGGTTTCGATCATGTAGCACGAGCCGGTGACTTGCTGAATAGCACCGAGAAAATTAAGTAAGGCCATGATAATTCCTTATAGGCTGGAAGCGTAAAGTACGAGGTGATGAGCCGTTATCACTCGTTATCGTGATAACCTTAACAAGTTATTTTTAAACTGCATCATATTTGAGTTTCTGGAGTTTACTATGCACCAAATTTTGCCGAGCTTAGTTGAATTACAAGAGCACGCTGATAATGAACCCACCTTTGCCCTCTGGCAAAAGGGCTATGGTCCCATTGAGCATACTGCAGAAACACAAGCAGCGGTTTATCGTTTAGCGCATCAATTAGTACAAGCTGGCACTCAGCCAGACTTGGCCAGCGTGTACCGCAAGCTCAATGCGCTGGATAAAATCACCGCTGCTGGCATGTCACTGGTCGTGCACATGACCTATGCGCGCACTGTGCATTTAGATGGCAGCCCTTTGACGGCTGAGGAATTTAAAGTTCAGCCCGAAGGCCATACCGGTGGCGCACTGAATATGGTGCCCGGTTATGCCGCTTATATGGCGCTCAATGCTTTAACCGGCGAGACCCGTGGCTGGTTGATGGGGCAGGGCCACAGTGTTGCTGCGATTGAAGCGCTTAACGTTTTGCTGGGTAATATGCACCCTGAGCAACAGCAGGCGTACGGCAACGGCATTGAAGGCATCAACCGCTTACTCAATGATTTTTATGGGTATGCCATTACCCCTGATGGTTCGATGGCTGCGCCACTGGGCAGTCATGTCAATCCGCATACTGCAGGCGGCATTATTGAAGGCGGTTATTTAGGTTTTGCGGAACTGCAATACGCGCATATGCCGCTGCCCGGAGAAAAGCTGGTGGCTTTCCTCTCCGATGGTGCGGCAGAAGAGCAGCGCGGTAGCGATTGGATTCCACGCTGGTGGCGCGCTGAAGATTGCGGCCCGGCTTTGCCAATTATGATTGCCAACGGTCGCCGTATTGAGCAGCGCACCGAGATGGGTACGCCTGAAGGTTTAGCTGGTTTTGAGCGTCATTTGCGCGGCTGTGGTTTTGATCCGATTGAGTTTGATGGCCGTGACCCTGCAGCCTTTGTTTGCACACTCTGGGAAATGGAGCAGCGCTTAGAGCGCCGTGTACAAGAAAAAAACAGCGGTATTTTGTCTTACCCCTTGCCGATTCCCTACGGTATTGCGCAAACCACGAAAGGTTTTGGCTTTTACGGCGCGGATGAAAACAAAGCGCATAACCTGCCATTACCGGGCAATCCGCACAGCGATGCGCATTCACGTGAGCTGTTTAATACCCACGTTAAACCTTTATATGTGTCGCCTGAGGAGATGCGCGAAGCACTCGCGCTGCTCAATACTCATCAGCAACAAGAGCGCCCGTTGGAGCGTGATAATCCACTGGCTAATCGTCACCCGCATGCACCGCTACAGCCGCAGTTGCATTACCGTGATGATAGCTGCTCAACCATGAGCGCACTCGATCGCTACTTTGTGGATTTGGTCGCTGCCAACCCTGATTTACGTCCACGCGTGGGTAACCCTGACGAGTTGGCGAGTAACCGCTTAACTGAAGTTCTAAAAACTTTACGTCACCGCGTCAGCGCGCCAGAAAGCGAGTTGGAAGCCATCGACGGCAGCATCATTACTGCGCTCAACGAAGAAGCCGTGGTATCCGCCTGTTTAGCCAACCAAGGTGGCTTAAACTTGGTCGCCAGTTACGAAGCCTTCTGCGTGAAGATGCTCGGTGCTGTGCGTCAAAGTTTAATTTATGCACGTCAGCAAAAAGAAGCAGGGCGCCCAGCTGGCTGGCTCGGTTGGCCGTTAGTGGCTACTTCACATACTTGGGAAAATGGTAAAAACCAGCAATCGCACCAAGACACCACCTTCTGTGAGGCCTTACTCGGTGAGATGAGTGATGTAGCGCGCGTGGTTTTCCCTGCTGACCACAACAGTATGTTGGCGTTATTGCCGGGCATTTACAGCGCCCGCGGGCAAATTGCTTGTGTGGTTGCGGCTAAGCGCGATCGTCCGTCGTACTTCACCCAAGCGCAAGCTGAGCAACTGGCGCGTGATGGCGCGATTGTGCTGAAAGAGTACGAGGGTAAAGACCCCTTACTGCTGATTGCCAATGGTAGCTATCAGTTGGAACAAGTGCTGCGTGCCGCTGAGCGTTTAGAAGCCGCTGAGATGGGTTACCGTGTGGTCTACCTGCAAGAGCCGGGACGTTTCCGTGCGCCACGCGATCGTTGGGAGTTGGATGCTTTAGCCAGTGACGAATTGGTCGAGCAATTATTCCCTAAACGCTACCGCATGCGTGTGCTGCTCAGTCACATGCGTCCTGAAGTGATTCGTGGGCACTTATGGACCATTCTGCCCGATGCCAACAGCACCTATGTGCTGGGTTATCGCAACCGTGGCGGTACTTTGGATGAGTTTGGTATGCAGTTCGTTAACCGTGCGTGCTGGGGGAATGTGTTGGCCGCCTGTGCGCGCCTGCAAGACTTACCCCGCACCGCGCTGCTAACGCTTGAAGAAGCTGCCGCTGTAGCCGGTAAAGGTGATCCGCAGATTCTGCGTTAAGCCGGTACTGTGGTGGCTCATCTCCAGTCGGCGTCGCTGCTATCGAGCGGCGCGGGTTGGGGCTTATTCACGAACCTGTAGAGCACAGCGTTGCAGTCACTGCGTCCATTCGGGCAGGTGATGTTTTACCCTAAATCCTTCGTGAGGATTGCACATGGCCGGTTTGATTTTCCCTTGGCGTGCCGGTAATCAGTTTGAATTGCTTATTGATGGTCCCGCTTTCTTTAATGATTGGCTGGCGCGCATAGCTGATGCCCGCGAGTCGATTGATATCGAGTTGTACCTGGTCAGCAGTGGTGAAAGTACCGATCGCGTTGAGTCGGCTTTAATCGCTGCGGTGCACCGTGGTGTGCGCGTGCGTTGCCTATTTGATAGCTTTGGCAGTCGTCAGTTTCGTTCAGTGCAACGCAAACGTTGGTTGGCGGCGGGTATTGAACTGCGTTTTTACAATCCATTGCGCTGGCGCTGGGGTCTACAAAACTTCTATCGCGATCACCGCAAACTCCTGCTGATTGATCAGCAAACGGCCTATATTGGCGGCGCTGGGTTAACCGATCACTTTTGGCAACCCGATGCCGAGCACAGCGACTGGCACGAAGTGATGGTGCGTGTTCAAGGCCCAGTGGTGCAAGATTGGCAGCTGCTGTTTGCTAATCAATGGCAGAGTTGTATCGAGCGCTTTTTTTGGCAGCAAAATAACAGCCCCAAACGTACCCAGCTCGCGCCTGTGCCGCCGTTACCGTTTGCCAATCAGGGTAAAGCGCGCTTGGCCTATGCCGCTTCAACCCAGCACCGCGATATTCAAAAATCCTTACTGCGGGCTATTAGCGCTGCGCACCACAGTGTCTGGTTGGCTACGCCGTATTTTTTACCTACGTGGTCGATTCGCCGCGCGTTACGCAAAGCCGCCGTGCGCGGTGTTGATGTACGTTTGTTGCTGACCGGCCGCCATACGGATCTGCCGTCGGTGCGTTTTGCTGGGCAGCGCTATTACCCAATGTTGCTGCGCAAAGGCGTGCGGATTTTTGAATATCAACCGCGTTTTTTACATTTAAAAATGGTCATGGTGGATGATTGGGTCAGTATTGGCTCCTGTAATTTTGATTATTGGAACCTGCGCTTTAACTTAGAAGGCAATCTGGAGGCGCGTGACCTTGGCTTGCTGAAACAAGTGCGTCGCAGCTTCAAGGCGGACTTTCAAGACAGCTTAGAAATCACCGA
>CANRHT010000168.1 GCA_947630465.1 uncultured Pseudomonadaceae bacterium | reverse complement strand
AGCGCTGCACACTGGTACTTTAAAATAAGAACAAAAGCTATGACGCAGAAAACTCCAAATATCTTGCGGGTGATTGTCGCTGGTGCCTTAGTGTTGCTGGTTGTGCATACCCTTGGGCGTTTTATTTATACGCCGTTGCTGCCTTGGTTGGTGGACGATGGGGTGCTGACGCTCAAGCAAGGTGCCGACGTTGCCAGTTGGAATTATTTGGGGTATTTGCTCGGTGCGCTGATTGCCATGCGCTGGTATCGCTTAGAGCAGATTCATAAAATATTACCCTGGGCGTTGGCGATTAACGTGCTGTCCACGCTGTTACAAACACAAGCTGAAAGCGCTGAAGCTTTGTCGGTATTACGCCTGATTAATGGGGTGACCAACGGTATTGTGTTTGTGCAAGCACCGTCGTTGATCCTTGAATGGCTGGCGCGTCATGGTCGTGCAACGGCCAGTGGTTTGGTTTATTTAGGTGTCGGCGTTGGGTTGTTGGTGTCCAGTGCTTTGGTGGCTGTGCCGTCGCAGTGGTTGCAGGGTGCAGATCGCTGGTGGCCGGCGTTTTTATTAAGCGTCCCTTTAGCTTGGTGGGGTTGGCGGCAGTTGGCGGTGTTGGATATTCCGCCTACGGTAGCTGCACCGATCAGCAGTAGCGGCGAGCCATCGACACGCTTACTGGATCGCGCCAGTACGCCGTTGTTTTTATCCTATGCGGGTGCTGGTTTAGGCTATATTTTGCCGATGACCTTTTTGCCGATGCTGGCCAGTTTGCAATTACCTGCGGGCAGCTTTTTGATTGATGGCAGTTGGTTGCTGGTGGCTTTAGCAACACTGCCAGCACCTTGGATTTGGAATAAGCTGGGTGCGCGTATCGGTGATGCGTTAGCGCTGCGTTTGAATTATTTTTTACAGTTTTTGGGTGTGCTGGCGGTGCTGTTATTGCCCGCTGCATGGGGCGTGGTGCTTTGTGCGATTCTTGTGGGTGGTACTTTTTTAGGGACTGTGCTGCTGACTCAGCGCTTGGCGCGTACGCTGCACCCACACCAAGGGCCGCGCTTATCGGCTGCGCTGGTGGCTCTCTATGGTTTTACTCAGCTAACCGGACCTTGGCTCACCGGGCTTTGGTTAGCCGCTAACGGCACACTGCAAGGGGCTTTTTGGTTAGGTGCTGGCGCGCTGGTGTGGGGTCTGCTGTGGGCGTTAGTGGTGCCTGAAAAAAGTTAACTAAAAAGCTTGTGATATATCAATGCAAGTCGGCGGTGTTGGGCATAGTCTACAGCGCTATAGTACTTTAAATATAAGGTTATGCTTGCCTGCCCCATTTCGGTAATCCCCCGAGCAAGGTAATATTGCTGCTTAATAACAAACTCAATGATTTGCAGTGTTGCCATTTAGTGGTGGTTACTGGAAAAATCGTATGGCTATAACGTTTTCTAGGGTGTAGTTAATGAATGACTCTGCTGTTTCTATCGATATTAATCAGTTGCGTGAAAATGCAGATGCTGCGGGTCAGTTACTAAAAGCGTTGGGTAATCCTGATCGACTTTTATTGCTCTGCCAGTTGGTGCATGGCGAAATGAATGTGGGCGAATTGGAAGAGCGCCTGAGTATTGTGCAGCCTACTTTATCCCAGCAGCTCGGTGTATTGCGCCGCGAAGGGTTAGTGGACACACGCCGCGATGGACGTCAGATTTATTACAGCATTAGCAGCGAGCCAGCGTTATCGATTATCGAAACCTTGTATCGTTTGTATTGCCCACAGGAAGATTAAAATCAGTAGCATTGAATAGGCATAAAAATTATTTTTAGCGTGCACAATTTATCTTCTCGTATAGTATATTGGTGATGAAACATCCTAAATGCAATTTTGAGGAGTGACTATGAAAACTAATATGGGAACGATTGATCGCGCGCTACGCGTCATTGTTGGCTTAGTGTTAATTGCCTTAGCTGTGACGCAAACAGTGGGCTGGTGGGGCTGGTTGGGTGTGATTCCTGTGTTAACAGGTTCAATAGGAATTTGCCCGCTGTATAGCATCATTGGGGTCAACACCTGCTGTAAAAAAAATTGCGATAAGACGTAACGTCAGCAATGTGATGCATGCAAAAGGCACCTGAGGGTGCCTTTTTTGTTATCTGCGTAATAATTAAATAACGCTATATCCTTAATTACTAATCGTTATAAGCATATTCCACTTTATTGTGTATGATCAGACATATGTTTATTCAACACTTCTGCGAGGGCGGCACTATGCAACCTACAGTGACAACTTTTTTTGATCCAGCCACTTATACCTACAGTTATGTTGTACGTGATCCTGCGTCGCAGGCCTGTGTGATTATTGACTCAGTGCTGGATTATGATCCTGCTTCCGGCCGTACAAAAACTGCAAGTGCAGAAAAAATAGTCGCCTTTGTGCGCGAGCAGCAGTTAAAGGTTGAGTGGATTTTAGAAACCCACGTGCATGCTGATCACTTGTCAGCGGCACCTTATTTAAAGCAGCAGTTAGGCGGTCAGTTAGCGATAGGCGCACAAATTACTACTGTACAAAAAGTATTCGGTGAACTGTTTAATGTTGAGCCGCAATTCGCCACTGATGGCAGCCAATTTGATCGTTTGTTGAGCGATGGCGACAGCTTAACTGTGGGTGAATTAACCATTAAGGTGATGCACACACCGGGTCATACGCCTGCGTGCTTAAGTTATGTCATCGGTGATGCGGTATTTGTGGGTGACACCTTATTTATGCCGGATTACGGTACGGCTCGTTGTGATTTTCCAGGTGGCGATGCGGCGACTTTGTTTGCTTCTATCCAGCGTCTATTTGAGCTGCCGGATGAGACGCGCATGTTTATGTGCCATGACTATAAAGCACCCGGGCGCGATGAGTATTGCAATGAGACCACGGTTGCTGCTGAGCGTGAGCATAATATTCATGTGCATCCAGGTGTCACTGTTGATGAGTTTGTAAGTATGCGTACCGCGCGTGATGCGACCTTATCCATGCCCACTTTGATCCTGCCTTCTGTGCAAATCAATATGCGTGCAGGTGATCTACCACCTGCAGAAGATAACGGTGTACGCTATTTAAAAATACCTCTTAACGCACTGTGATTGTGGAGATATGCAGATGGAAGCAGTTAAAAAAATTACACCTTTTTTATCCGTTATTGGTCAGATTCAACCTTCAGATATGGCCAGTGTTGCCTCGTCAGGTTTTGTAACTGTTATTAATAACCGCCCTGATCAAGAAGGTGATGATCAGCCGACCAGTGCTGAATTGGCTGCTGCGGCGCAAGCCTCGGGTCTGCAGTATCACCACTTACCGGTTGTGGCGGGACAAATCAGTGATCAAGATATCAGTGACTTTGCGCAGTTATTAGCACAAGTCAAAGGTCCAGTATTGGCGTTTTGCCGCACGGGCACGCGCTCTTCAAGCTTATGGGCATTGAGTGAAGCGCATCACCTTGAGCCGAGTGCCATTTTAACTGCGGCGCAAAGCGCGGGTTATGACCTCAGCGGTTTATTACCACGTTTACAGCAGCGCAGTAGCGAAGACGTTCAGGTGCCTAATGCAACCCATAGCGCGCAGAGCAATCGTTATGATGTGTTAGTTATCGGTGGCGGGGCAGCAGGCTGTGCGGTGACTGCAAGCTTGCTGAAACGTGATGCCAGTTTGCGTATTGGCGTAATTGAGCCCAGTGAGCAGCATTATTATCAGCCGGGTTGGACGATGGTAGGCGCCGGCGTATTTACTCGTTCACAAACAGAGCGGCCGATGGTTGAGTGTATTCCTGCGCAAGCGCAGTGGATTCATGCGGCGGTCACAGGTTTTGTGCCAGAAAAAAACACCGTCATTCTTGAAGATGGCCGTCAGTTGGCTTATCGCACTTTAATTGTTTGCCCGGGCTTAAAACTGCACTGGGATGCGATTAAAGGCTTGCGTGACACGCTGGGTAAAAACGGCGTGACCTCTAACTATATGCTGGAGCTGTCTTCGTACACTTGGCAGTTGGTGCAAAATTTACGTCAAGGC
>CANRHT010000167.1 GCA_947630465.1 uncultured Pseudomonadaceae bacterium | reverse complement strand
TGCGCATAGCGGTCCTCAGGGACTAACACTTGATTGCAATCGCCCTCAATCACCAAGGTTTCTAGCACCAACTCGCCGCCGCTGACTAAGCAATCTTTCAGTGCTAAAAGGTGATCAATCGGCGACTTGCGATGGTACAGCACGCCCATTGAAAATACTGTATCAAAACCTTCTAGCTTCGCCGGCAGATCTTCTAGAGCGAAAGGTAAATGCCAGACGGGTGGGGCATCGAAGAAGCGGCGCATGGCTTGGAATTGGCAGAAAAATAACCAATTGGGGTCGACCCCTACGACGGTTTGAGCACCAGCGCCGAGCATGCGCCACATGTAATAACCATTGCCACAGCCCACATCTAAAATACGTTTGTCGGTTAACTCTAAATGAGGGCTGACGCGATCCCATTTCCAGTCTGAGCGCCATTCGGTATCCACATGCACGTCAAATAAGCGAAACGGGCCTTTGCGCCAGGGCATTAAACCTTGCAGAGCACTGTGCAGTTGTGCACGTTGCTCAGCGCTGCACGCACCGTTGAGATTGAACTCGCTGCGCAATTCTTGTGCAGTTGGCGTGAGCGCTGGCAAGGCGTCCACAGCCGCCATCCAGCGCGGCAAGTCACCGTGGCCGACAGCGTAGAGTGCATCGAATTGTTGTTGGATGCCGCGTGACCACTCTTGCAGTGGGGTATGGGCAAGCTGGTGAACCAAAGGCGTAAAATCAATCATGGGAGGGCTATCAACGAGGCAAAGTTAAAACACTGGAACCACACCACAACCTGACTAAAACCTGCGCTGTATAAACGCTCACGGTGTTCTTCAAGGCTGTCGGGCAGCATGACTTTTTCAATAGCACGGCGTTTTTGTGCGATTTCTAACTCGCTGTAGCCGTTGGCGCGTTTAAAAGCGAGATGCAATTCATTGAGCAGTTCATGCTCAGCAGGATTATTAAAGCGCAGCTTTTCTGACAAAATCAGTGCACCATTGGGCAGCAAGGCGTGCTTGATGTTTTTCAACAGTTCAAGACGCTGTTCTGGGGCAATAAATTGTAAAGTGAAGTTCAGCGCCACCAGTGATGTGGGCTCAAATTGCAACTTAAGGATATCGGCTTCAATCACCTCGACCGGCAGCAACTCTTGAAACATCGCATCTTGGGCATTTAAGTGTTCACGGCAGCGCTCGACCATTGCAGCGGAATTGTCCACGGCAATCACCTTGCAACCGCTGTGGCTGACATGACGACGCATCGCCTGAGTCACTGCACCCAAAGAGCAGCCAAGGTCATATAAAGTACTGTTGGTTTGCGCAAATTGCGCAGCCAGTACCCCAGTGTTTTCAACGATGGTGGGGTAGCCCGGCACCGAGCGCTTGATCATATCGGGGAACACACGCACCACATCTTCATTAAAAGTGAAGTCAGGTACTTGCGTTAATGGGGTGGTAAAGAGACGGTCAGGAGCGTGGGTCATGGGTTTTAAATAGGTAAAAAAGAAATGCATTATGCCATATTCAGCGCTGGATAATGCTGAGCCGCACAAAGCTTGCCACTGTCATAGATGTGCAGCAACCAACGCAAGTTAGATTAAAAGCTTTTCTAGCCTGTGAGTCGTAGTAGGTTTGACCTTGGGTGCATGATCCTGTTGATGAAAATTTAACCAGTCCTGCACTTGATAGTCAGCCGGTAGCCTTATGCTGTGTGTTAAGATAGCCACTGTAAGCGTCATCGAATTGATAAAAAGTCAACTTAAGGTGTGCACTTCAACCGTTTAATAAATAGGTTGTTGAGTTGTATGATGGCGCGACAATACAGATATTTCCAAGCTTACGCCCTTTGGCCTATAGCGGCCAATGTGTCGTCAGGCTATTGTGCAGCGTCACAGCTGGACTAGAATTTTAGGCTTGACCGCCGGTAAAACATGCACATTCAGTGCATGTTTTTTTAGTTAACAGTGACTCAAAAGTCGAGTGCTGGGTTAGCGGTCATCTAAGGCGGCTTTTAATGTGGAAGATGCACGATGATTGGCATACGCAGTATTGCAAGTTACATCCCTGAAGGGCGAATTGATAACATCGCGCAGGCCCAGAGCTTTGATCGTGATGCAGAGTTTGTACAAGCCAAGCTTGGTACGCAAACCTTGTCTGTGAAAGCGGACAATGAAGAAACATCTGACTTGTGTGTGCGCGCTGTCGAGAATTTGCTGGCTAAAAATCCTGATTTACAGCTCGATGCTGTGCAGGCGTTGGTCGTTGTGACGCAGAACGGTGATGCTGAAGGCTTGCCGCATACCTCGGCCATTGTGCAGCACAAATTAGGTTTGCCCACCCATGCTGCTTGTTTTGATGTGGCGCTGGGTTGCTCAGGTTATGTGTATGGCCTCTATGTCTTAAAAGGCTTTATGCAAACTCTAGGCTTGAAAAACGCTATTTTAGTGACAGCCGATCCTTATTCGAAGATCATGGACCGCAACGATCGCATGACCACGCTATTGTTTGGTGATGCGGCCACAGCAACCTGGATGACTGATGATCCCGTGTGGGAGCTCGGTCCAGCGCGTTTTGGTGGTGATGGTGCGGGTGCCGAATACCTAGTGGTCAAAGACGGGCATTTCCATATGAATGGTCGTCAGGTATTTAACTTTGCCAGTTTAAAAATCATTCCCCATATGCAAGAAGTGCTCGATGAAGTTGAGATGAGCATGGATGATGTGGATGCGGTTTGCGTGCATCAAGGCAGCGGCGCGATTGTCGATGCCATTGCCAAGCGTCTGGGTGATAACGGCAGCAAAGTGCTTAAAGATATGTTTGGCGCGGGTAACACAGTGTCATCCTCGATTCCGATGCTGCTTGAGCACTATGCCTTTGATAGCCAGTGGAATAACGCACTGCTGTCAGGTTTTGGCGTGGGCTTATCTTGGGGCTCGGCGCTGCTGCTACGCGCTAAAGCGCAATAACCTGAGTTTAATCAAGGCTTTGTATGAGCACACAGGCAAAAGGCGCGTTGTTGCACCCGCGTAACCGCCATCAAGGCCGTTACGACTTTGTCGAGTTGATGGCGGTTGAACCGCGCTTAGCCGCTTTTGTGATTATTAATCCCTACGGCAAGCAAAGCATTGATTTTGCCAATCCTGCTGCAGTGCGTGTCTTTAATGCTGCGCTGCTAAAGCAGTTGTACGCTATTGAGCACTGGCATATTCCTGAAGGCTATTTATGCCCGCCAGTGCCCGGGCGGGCTGACTATATTCATGGTTTGGCGGATTTAGTCGCAGCGGATAGGCATGGTGAAATTCCACGTGGCGCAACCTTTACCGCGTTGGATATTGGCACGGGCGCTAACGGTATTTATCCGCTGTTAGGTCAGCATGACTATGGCTGGCGCTTTATAGCCAGTGATATTGATGCGCAAGCCCTAGCCTGTGTCGCGCAAACGCTGCAGGCCAATCACTTGCAGCAGACCATTGACCTGCGCCTGCAAAGCGATAGATCTGCTTTTTTTAAAGGTATTTTGCGCCCAGATGAGCGGGTGCTTTGTACCTTATGCAATCCGCCTTTTCATACCAATGCGGCTGAAGCGGCCAGTGGCAGCCAGCGCAAATGGCGTAATTTAGGTAAGCAAGATCCGCAGCGTAAATTGCCAGCGTTGAATTTTGGCGGTAAGAGTAATGAGTTGTGGTGTAAAGGCGGTGAGCTGAGCTTTGTGCGCAATATGATCAAAGAAAGTAAAGACTACGCGCAACAGGTTTTATGGTTTAGCAGCCTAGTATCGAAATCTGCACATATTCATTTACTTGAGCGCACGCTCAAACAGGTGGGTGCAGTTGAGGTGCGGGTTTGTAAGATGGCGCAGGGGCAAAAGCAAAGTCGGTTTTTAGCTTGGACTTTCCATAATGCTGAGCAGCGTCAAGCTTGGTTGGCGGCTGAATAATCAAGGCGCTGATTTAAGTTGCCCTGAAGGCTCTAGATCTGGAGCCTTCAGAACGTAAGCGCTATTACATGTCTTGGATGGCGCTCAGGTTTTCTTCGGTGATATCAATGATCTGG
>CANRHT010000166.1 GCA_947630465.1 uncultured Pseudomonadaceae bacterium | reverse complement strand
GTTTAGTTGCGTTCGCCGCAGCCACTGGTGTAATGCCATTGGATATGCCTGAGTCAGTACTGGTTCGCTTCAAAGGCAAAATGAATCCTGGCATCACTTTACGTGACCTTGTTCATGCGATTCCTTACTACGCGATCCAAGAAGGTCACCTGACCGTTGAGAAGAAAGGCAAGAAGAACATCTTCTCTGGCCGTATTCTTGAAATCGAAGGTCTAGACGATCTAACAGTTGAGCAAGCGTTCGAATTATCTGACGCATCAGCTGAGCGTTCTGCTGCAGGTTGCACCATTAAGCTGCCAGAAGACGTGATTGCTGAGTACCTGAAATCCAACATCACTATGTTGCGTTGGATGATCGGCGAAGGTTACGGCGATACGCGTACCATCGAGCGTCGTGCACAAGCGATGGAAGCATGGTTAGCCAACCCTCAGCTGTTACAAGCTGACGCTGATGCAGAATACTCAACAGTGATCGAGATCGATCTTGCTGATATCAAAGAGCCAATTCTTTGCGCACCAAACGATCCAGATGACGCGCGTCTGCTGTCTTCTGTTCAGGGTCGCAAAATTGATGAAGTATTCATCGGTTCGTGCATGACTAACATTGGTCACTTCCGTGCAGCGGGTAAATTACTACAGAAAGTTGACACCAAGATGCCAACTCGCCTGTGGTTAGCACCACCAACGCGTATGGACCAGTACCAGTTGACCGAAGAAGGTTACTACGACATCTACGAGAAAGCTGGCGCACGTATGGAAATGCCAGGTTGCTCATTGTGCATGGGTAACCAGGCACGTGTTGAGACAGGTACAACTGTAGTATCAACTTCTACGCGTAACTTCCCGAACCGTTTAGGTGACAACACTGACGTATTCTTGGCTTCGGCTGAGCTTGCATCTGTTGCATCTATCATTGGTAAGTTACCAACGGTTGAAGAGTACATGGCGTACGCGAAAGACATCGACAGCATGGCTGGCGACATCTACCGCTACCTGAGCTTTGACCAAATTGCCTCTTACAAAGAAGCTGCCGCGAAAGCGTCAATTCCTGTGTTAGAAGTGTAATTTAGCGTCACTCGCAACACCAAATGCCCCGCCTTGTGCGGGGCATTTTTGTTTGTAGCATTAAATATCCATTACAACTTAAATCAGTTAAATAATAGACGATGCAGTGTTTGTCGTATGTATAGATACTGATTTTATATCCATTTCCGTGCCTGCCGCACTTCGGGGTGGGTGTTTATCCGTCGACGAACCCATCCTTGATTCAACTCTGGCGCTCGCCATCCTTGGCTCGCTCACCACACCCACCCCGAAGTACTCATTGAGCATTTATGTTGTGAGCTAGACAGCAGCACCCATCATACAAGCCACAGCCATACGATGCGCTGTTATGAATACAGGCGGCACATATCGTACACTCAAGCCAAGCTCTGTTTGGGAGGCCACAGTCATGCGAAGTACGGATAAGGCGCATCAAGAATTATTCAATACATGGCGCGCACAAGCACGCAACAAACCGTGGCTCACGCTATGCTTTATCGGCAGCTTGATTCTAATATTGTTATTGGTACTGATAACTGCGTACCAAGGTCTGCATCTAGATAACTTTCACTACGCCATTAGTGGTGGCATCGCAGGCTTTTTAGCGACGGCTCTAGGTGCGTTCCTGATCTTTTTTACCCGCAATACCAATCTGCGTACTCAAGATGCCTTATTAGGCTTTGCCGCCGGCATGATGCTAGCAGCCAGTGCATTTTCATTGATTTTACCCGGCATTGAAGCAGCTGAAGAGCTGTTTGGACAACGCCTACTGGCTGCAGCCCTCGTTGTCAGCGGTATAGGTTTTGGCACATTGATGATGCTTGGTCTGGATTACTTCACACCGCATCAGCAAGCCAGTGCAGCGCTGTGCGGCCCTGAGTGTCAACGTTTAGCCGGCATTTGGTTGTTTGTTTTCGCAATTGCCCTACACAATCTGCCTGAAGGCATGGCTATTGGTATTTCCTTCACCCACGGTGATTTCAAAATTGGCCTGCCACTGACATTGGCGATTGCTATCCAAGATATTCCTGAAGGTTTTGCCGTAGCACTTGCGTTACGCAGCGCCGGGCTCAGTAGCAATAAAGCGTTTTTAATCGGTGCAGCAACCGGACTTCTCGAGCCGCTAGGCGCTATTTTAGGCTTTGCTATGTCCAGCAGTTTGGCCTGGGCTTACCCCATGAGCATGGGTTTGGCCGCTGGTGCAATGATTTTTGTCGTGTGCCACGAGGTGATTCCAGAAACCCATCGCAATGGCAACCAAGGCACCGCAACCACAGGCCTAATGATTGGTTTTGCGCTCATGATGTTTCTGGATACGGCGCTGGGCTAGAACAGACCAGCGCACAAGCTATGACTTATCTAGGTGGCAGATTATCTTTGTTGCGCACAAACTTAATCTTATGCGTAAAAGTCGGCTTACGCGTAACACTGATAGCGCGGCGCGTGACCGTATCCAAAGTGATATTCCAATAACCGGTACTGGGCACTTTAATACGCGCAGGAAAATCTTCAAAAGCTCCACCATGGTAGGTGTGACGGCCACCGTTTTTAAAACTACGGAAATTGGCATCACTCATAAGGCGGATATTGCAGGTTTGCGAGCATTGAATAACGACGGTATCGCCTTCCTTCAAATACTCGCGCTGATGGATAAACTTCATAATACATATCACTTAACAAATTATTGCGCGTAATATAGCACGATCCAAACCACCATATTCTATTTCTCTTGCGAGCGATGACCCCGTCATACAAGCAACTCAGCGTGCTGATTTAACATTACTATGCAATTACTCACCGCTCTGCAGCATGCTTGGTATTTATGCAGTTTCGACCACGGCATTTTACACCTCTGGTAAGTCAACTTTTAGAAAGCACCTTCCCTATTTCTAAGAGTAATAATCATGTCGTTTGTTAAATCTTCATCTGATGCATTGCTAATGTCTATCCTCAGCAGTCGCATTGGCTTTTTTATTGCTGGTTTTGGTTTAGCCATTTGGGCACCACTGGTCCCCTACGTACGTTTAAGAATCCCCATGAGTGATGCCACCTTTGGCTTGATGCTGTTGTGCATTGGTGTCGGGTCACTGTGTTGCATGCCGTTATCTGCAGTCCTTACCAACCGTTTTAGCATCCGCCGCTGCCTGCTGGTTATCACTTTAATTTTACTCGGCGCATTATGTGCCATGGCTACGGCATCATCACTCTGGGTTTTAGGCGCGGCACTCTTTGTGTTTGGCGGCAGCTTAGGTGTGCTGGATGTTATTTTAAACATCCAAGGTTTAAGCATTGAAAATCGCGCCAATCGCAGCATGATGTCCAACTTTCATGGCATGTTCAGCCTCGGCACTATCCTGGGTGCCATTTTGATGATCGTTTTATTAACCTTAGGCTTATCCGCCCTATTCAGTACATTGGTTACGATAAGTCTGATGTTACTGATGAGTTTATATGCTGTCCGCGGCTATTTAGATGAACGCACACTACGCAGTTCAGAAGCCTTTATGTGGCCCAATGGCTGGATTATTTTAGTGGGATTGATGTGCTTTATCGTATACCTAGCGGAAGGTGTAATGCTGGACTGGAGCGCCCTTTACCTGATTACCGACAAACAGATTGCCACCGCCCAAGCCGGTTTGGGTTATGCCAGTTTCTCCGCGATGGTCACTATTGGGCGATTTTTAGGTGACGCTTTACAGCAACTCTGTGGTCGTGTGCGTTTGATCGTCGGTGGTGGCTTACTGGCTACAGCAGGAATCATCTTAAGCATTGTCACCACGCACTGGGAAGTAGCTCTACTCGGTTACGCCTTATGTGGCCTCGGTTGCGCCAATGTTTCGCCGGTGTTGATCTCATCATTGAGCAAACAAACCTATATGCCGACCCATTTAGCCATTACCGCCGCCACCACCATCGGCTTTGCCGGCGTACTGGCCGGCCCCGCAATGATGGGTGCAGTCGCGCATTACAGCTCCCTGAGTGCAGCTTTTGCTGTTTTGGCAGGCCTGTT
>CANRHT010000165.1 GCA_947630465.1 uncultured Pseudomonadaceae bacterium | reverse complement strand
TTGCAGATTCTCAATACCAATATTGCGGTGTATATCGGCATTGTCTATGCCTATCTGCCGTTTATGGTGCTGCCGCTGTATGCCAATTTAGTTAAGCATGATTTGTCGCTGCTCGAAGCCGCTTCGGATTTGGGCGCTAAAAGTTATGCTGCGTTTTGGAAAATTACTGTGCCATTGTCCAAAGCCGGGATTATTGCCGGTTGCATGCTGGTGTTTATCCCGGTGGTCGGTGAGTTTGTGATTCCTGAACTGCTCGGTGGTCCAGAAACACTGATGATCGGTAAGGTGCTCTGGCAAGAGTTCTTTAATAACCGTGATTGGCCAGTCGCAGCATCCTTGGCGGTGATTATGCTATTGCTGTTGCTGATTCCGATTATCTTGTTTAATCGCAACCAAGCCAGCGAGATGGAGGGCAAAGCATGAAAAACTTTAAATTTTCACGCTTTATGCTCGTGAGTGGTTTGCTGTTTATTTATCTGCCGATGCTGATTTTGGTGATCTACTCCTTTAACGCGTCACGTTTAGTGACGGTGTGGGGCGGTTGGTCAACCAAATGGTATGCAGGTTTGTCGGACAACACGCAGTTGATGAGCGCAGTCATGCGCTCGTTAGAAATTGCCACTTACACCGCCATTGCCGCAACCGCACTGGGTACTTTGGCGGCATTGGTGCTAACCCGGATTGGCCGTTTCCGTGGCCGTACATTATTTGGCGGCATGGTGACTGCGCCACTGGTGATGCCTGAAGTGATTACCGGTCTGTCCTTGCTGCTGTTGTTTGTCGCCATGGCGCAGTTGATTGGCTGGCCGATGGAGCGCGGCGTGGTGACGATTTGGATCGCCCACACCACCTTCTGTACGGCTTATGTGTCTGTGGTGGTATCGTCGCGTTTACGGGAAATTGATCGCTCCATGGAAGAAGCCGCAATGGACTTAGGCGCTAAGCCGTGGAAAGTGTTTTTCCAAATCACCGTGCCGATGATTGCACCCTCTTTAGCAGCAGGTGCGATGATGTCGTTTGCGCTGTCGTTGGACGACTTGGTGTTAGCCAGCTTTGTGTCGGGCCCCGGCTCAACCACCTTGCCGATGGAGATTTTCTCCGCGGTACGCATGGGGGTTAAACCCGAGATCAACGCCATTGCGAGCTTAATCTTGCTGTTTATTTCTTTGGTAACTTTTTTGTTGTGGTTCTTTACCCGACGAGCAGAGAAAAACCGCAAAAAGGCCATGGCTCTGATTAAAGAACAAGAGCGTGCAGGCTTGATCTAGTCGAGAGCGACTACCGAAAACGGCGCAGTTCACTCAGTGAACTGCGCCGTTTTTGTAGGAGGGTGCTGATGTGCCGTAGTGCGTTGGCGGGCTGCTTTAGCCGTACTGAGTCTTACAGTGTCGGCACCAGCTGTAAAGTACTTTTGGTATGGCGCTTAACATCGTCAGCACTCAGGTGTTGTTGAAAATACTGCCCCTTTATATAAGCCTTAGCTTGATCCTGGTAATGACGGTCAAAACGTACACCGCTTTGTCCTACAGGATTAATTCCAAGGGATTGTTCGGGGGCGGCAAAATCAATAATGCGTCGTGTAGATGGGCCGTACTCAACTGCCCAAGGTGCGCTGCCGTAGCCGCTGGATAAGTTGTTGGGCATTTCATGGCCGCCGGGTGCGGCAAAGTTGCCAATATTGAGCAGGCTATCGAGTGGTGATTGATGGCCTAAGGGGTGTTTGTGAGTCAGAGTGTGCGCTTTACCCCACAGCCAATGTTTAGGCTGAGTGCCCAACGTGCTGCGTAAATGCAGCAGAGTGGCTTGCCAGGCTTGAGCGACAACCTGTTGACGGCTTTGCGCTGCGCCGCTGTTGTGATTATTCCACCACGCTGAGTCTGCATCAGCCGCTAATACAGGCAGAGTACTGTCGATCATGCGTGTGCGCAGCAGATTATTAAATACCGTTTCGCCCAGTTCATCAGCCATGCTGGCGTGCAGCAATTGGTAGCTGAATTCAGTAAAAAGGGTGGGTAAATAGCTGTCCAGTGGATAGTCACCCTGCCATTCGCGCAGTTGTTGAATGAGTTTAAGCTCAAGCTCACCCTGCGCGCTGGCCTGTAAATCATCCAGTAAAGGTGCAAGTAAACGCTGGGCATAATCGGTGCGAATTCCTTGCTGGACGGCTTGGCTGTTGTACATATCCCATTGAATATCTGGCTGGCGCAGTTGCTTGATCAGCTCGGCGCCACGATCGGCTAAATTATAATAGCCGGGCAGTGGTACTTTATTGGGCGAGGCGGGCATAAAGTTGGCAGAGACAATATAGCCGCGAGCGGGGTTCTCTTCTTGCGGGTTATCTTTAAAAGGATAAAAGCCATATTTTTTACTGGCCGCTGTTTGGCTATCAAGAATAAAAGCCGGCAGCGCTGATTTATCACGGATCGGCATTTTTGCGGCCGCCCACCAAGCAATATCCCCTTGAGTATTGGCCCAGACCACATTAAGGCCGGGCGCATGGATTTTACTGGCGGCTTGGCGGGCTTTATCCAAAGTATCTGCGCGATTGAGTTCGTAGAAGGCGTCTAAAATCGGGTTGTCGGTTTCTAGAAATGCCCACCACATGGCAATAGGCGTTGCATCATCTTCTGCGTTGAGTACGTCATTAATCACCGGGCCATAAGGCGAGTGCTGCAGAATGAGTTGCTGCGGTGCTTGGTCTTTAATCGCAATCCATTGGGTTTGGCTGTCGAGCCTGTGCCACTGATTGTTGTGCCAGATTTGCTGTGGGTCTGCGGGATTTTTCTTCAGAGCAATCAAGTCTAAATCATCATTTTGGAACATGGTGATCGACCAGCCAAAATCTTGATTGTGCCCCAGCAAGGCAAAAGGATTGAGCGCTTGGAAATGCCCGTACAGCTCAAAGCCCGGTGCTTGCAGATGTGCTTCGTACCAAACCGCAGGGGCGGAGAAACTGATATGCGGATCACCTGCCAGCAAGGGTTTGCCACTGGCTGTTTTGGAACCGTCCAGCACCCAAGCATTGCTGCCTTCAAATTGCGGTAAACCGGCATCAAAAAGTGCTTGTTGGCTCAGCTGCGCCAAGCTGTGTAAATGTGTCCAGTCACTGCTATTGAGCGCGAGTTGGGCCTGTTCAGGCAAGGCTCCTGCGCTGGGTGTGCTTAGATCAAAAATCTTTAAATAGTCTGCACCGAGTTCTTGGCGAATATAGCTCAGCGTGGGTTCAGTGCGAAATGCGGCGGCAAAGCTGTAGGCTAAATAACCAGCAATGCTAATCGTATCTTCCATACTGTAGGGGCGTGGGCTTATCCCCAAAAGATCAAACTCAACCGGCTGAGCCCCTTGTGCTTGGAATTGGTTAATACCATCTAGGTAGGCTTGCAGCGCTTGGACAGGCGCACTGTTAGGGTCAAGTTTTTGCACATATTGCTGCGCATGTTGATGCAGGCGTAAGGTGCGAAATAAGCGGTCGAGCTTAACTGTGGCTGGGCCTAAAATTTCCGACAGTTCGCCACGGGCTAAACGGCGCATAATTTCCATTTGAAAGAGACGGTCTTGCGCATGCACATAACCCAGCGCGCGGTAGGCATCCAGTTCAGTCTGTGCCTGAATATGCGGCACACCGCGTTCATCGTAATGCACGTTAACCGCTGCGCTCAGTTGCGCAAGCGGTAAAGAGCCTGAGCGTTGTGGTAATTTTTCTTGTACATACCAGGTTGCAGCAAGGGCAATACTAACGATGAGGAATGAGCAGACAATTAAAAAGCGTTTCATGGTGATGAAGCCTATATCAAGCGTAAATTTTGGATCAAATAGAGCCAGGAGCGGCTTAAGATTAAGGGCGAGTATTACATAGCTCGAAGTGCATCGGCACTCTTGTCGCCTTTTGCCCGCCGCACTTTAGCGCTGCCAGCCCAATAAGCGCTGCACATTGGTTGTGGTCTGTGCGGCAAACTCTTGGCTGGAGATGCCATAGATATCGGCGAGCTGCTGACAAATACGCGGCAACTGCTCGGGGCTATTACGTTGCCCCGCCAGCCAATGCGGCGGCATATCAGGGCTGTCGGTTTCCAGCACAATGCTATCAATGGGCAGGCGT
>CANRHT010000164.1 GCA_947630465.1 uncultured Pseudomonadaceae bacterium | reverse complement strand
TGAAAAGAGGACGCATCATGAAAAAGACTGCATCAGCCCATTGGGTCGGCAACCTTAAACAAGGTAAAGGCACGATCTCAACCGAAAGCGGCGCTCTAAAAGATAATCCCTACGGTTTTAATACACGCTTTGAAAATCAACCGGGCACGAACCCCGAAGAGCTCATAGGCGCAGCGCATGCTGGCTGCTTCTCGATGGCTTTTGCCATGCTATTGGGCGAAGAAAATTTCACCCCAGACAGCATCAACACTCAAGCGACAGTCACACTGGAAAAGCAAAGCGATGGTTTTGCTGTTACTGCTGTACACCTTGAGATGCAAGCGTGCATTCCAGGCATTGAGCCTGCCAAGTTTGATGAGATTGCCGGTAAAGCTAAAGTCGGTTGCCCAATCTCCAAACTGCTGAATGCAAAGATCACACTGAATGCCACCCTAGAAAGCTAAAAGGCATAGGGTGTCTTACCCAAGCACCCTCTGTTAAGCAAGCACCGAGATCATGACCGAGGTCACTCGTCAGCACAGCTGTTGTCATGATGTCGCTTATCAACGCTATGAGGTGCAAAAAATGTCTGAGCAGGGTCTATTGCTGGGAGAAAATTTCCCACACAAAGTGAGTGCGGAATATCACAGTCAGCTGGCGGCTGAACATGCTGTACAGCGACTGGTTGATAAAACAATATTGCCGCGCAATCAAATCCTTATCGTGCAACCACATGATCCCAACATGGCACTTAAAATGGAGCCGGAGGTAAGAGGTATTGCTAGAACTTTCGCTAAATCCCACGTAGTGCTCGGTATCGGCGGCCTTGTATTTGGCCTCTTACTCGCCGCAGTTTTAGTTGCGGTTGGTCCGACTCTAACCCGCTCGAGCCCGATGTTCACATTTATCGCACTCGGATTTTTGTTCACTTTTTTAGGTTTACTGCTCGCAGGCTTTATAGCATTGCGTCCCGATCATGACTTTTTAATCGGAAAAGCCCGTACTGCGTCCGATGCAGGGCAATGGACTGTTATCGCTCACTGCGCCGATTACGAACAACAAAGCCAAGTCAAAGAAACCCTTGATGATGTGGCGCAAACATTATGACTGGCGTGTACGCTGACACAGCCATCGGCTCGATACGCCTTAAGAGAACACCTTCAGTAAGGTTCTAAAGTTAAAGTTTTGGCTAGCGTTTTATTTAAAACCGCATTGCAGTGCCTTCACGAGGCTAAGGTCACTTGCAATTTAAATGGAGATGACAATGACACTGTCAATAAGGCAAAACGCCCCAACAGAACTGATCTGCTGGGGCGTTTTGTATTGCTGTGTTGCCAGTAGTAATTACAACAAGTTCTGCTCACGCGCCATCGCATAGGCGGCTTTCGGACCCGTCCACAGCGTGGGCAAGATAATTACCGAAACAGGAATAGCCGTCAGCACAATAAACTGCTGCAGCACACCAATCTGGCCTTCACCCATATACAGCAAAATACCTGCCATCAGCGCCATGGCTGCACCCCAGAAGGCGCGAATTAGAAAGTGCGGCTCATCATGTCCAGCACCCACTACAGCAATGGAATAACTCATAGAGTCACCGGTGGTCGCGACAAAAATCGTGGTTAACAACAAAATCGCCGCCGCCATAAACTTACCGCCCGGTAACGCCTGAGCAATCTCTAAAGTGGCTACAACAAAAGAGAAGTTCTGCAGCGCCTCGGTTAAATCCACCGCACCGGTCAACTGGTAATAAATACCTGAACCGCCCAGCAAAGTGAACCAGATAGTGGTTGCAATCGGTGCTAATACCGCAACAGCAATCATCACTTGACGAATCGTACGACCACGAGAAATACGCGCAACAAAGATCGCCATCAAGGGTGCATAGCCGATAAACCAAGCAAAGAAGAATACCGTCCACCATTGCATCCACCAGTCCGGTGCTATCTCAGCGGTCATGGTCGCCATCGCAAAAAACGACGACATATACTCACCCATCGACTGCAGATAGACATTGGTCAAGAAGAGCGTTGGGCCGAAGATAAAAATAACCGCACCAATCACCAGCGCTAAAAAGACGTTAAAGCGGCTGAGTAACTGAATACCCTTATGAATACCACTCATGGCTGAGGCGATATACACCACGGCCAACAGCATCAAAATAAACAGCTGTGTGGTAAAGCCATTAGCAAAACCAAAGAGCACCTACAGGCCATAGCTCATCTGCGTCGCTAGAAAGCCAATCGGCCCAACGGTACCGGCGACAATCGCGATCACACATAAGGCATCGACCACACCACCCACCCAACTGGTCAAAATCCACTCACCAAACACGGGATACAGCAAGGTGCGCGGCTGCAACGGCTTACCGAGATTATAGTGCGCGTAGGCCATCACAATCGCAGCTAATGAACCCAAGACTGCCCAAGCTAAAAAGCCCCAGTGCATAAAGGACTGCGCTAAAGCCGGCGCCACGGCAGCGGCAGTGCCGGCTTCCGTGCTGAAGGCTGGCGGTGTCACAACAAAATGATAAATCGGCTCGCCCGCTGCGAAAAACACACCGCCACCGGCCAATAATGTACACATCACCATCGACAACCAGCGAAAGGTGCTGATTTCAGGCGCATCTAAATTACCGATTTTGGCTGCGCCAGCACGGGTCATGGCAATACCAATAGCAATAAAAAACGTAGCCAATAACAACATTTGGAAGAACGAGCCCATATACTTGGCCGTCCACGCAAATCCTGCACCGATCTGCTCGGTGAGCCAAGCGGTATCGTATAAAGAGAGCCCAACAAAGAGTGCAATAAAGCCCATCGTGAGCGTTAAAACAACAGGGTCGCCGAAGCGGTGGGAGGGTAGATTTACAACGGGGTCAGGTACAGCGGATTGAGACACACTATCGGTCAAGGACATTACAGCCAACTAGGTTTTAAAATTGGCGGCCTATGATCCGGACTGCTCAGGGTATTGCAACGCTAAAGGCGGATTGACTATCTAACAAAAGCCAAGATAGAACACTGTTAATGACTTCGCGTTACATTAAACCAACCCTTACTGGCACTGATGACTCACAGAAAGATGCGGCGCCGGCTCATAACTCACTTGCTGCAAACCATTTGAATAATCTAACGCGCCCCACTCCTTGCGCTACAATCAGCCACAGTCCCATTTTCCAGACCCAACTTGCCATGCTCCCCATTGATGCCATCCTGCCAGAACTCAAAAAAGCCCTTGAACAGCACAGCACTGCATTACTGCAAGCACCGCCCGGTGCGGGTAAAACTACGCGTGTACCCTTGGCGTTACTCGATGCACCTTGGCGTGCGGGTAAGAAAATCCTGATGCTGGAACCGCGGCGGCTGGCCGCGCGCTCGGCGGCACGCTATATGGCGCAGCAGCTCGGCGAGAAAGCTGGGCAACGCATCGGTTACCGCACTAAATTGGACAGCCAGATTTCTGCCAGCACACAAATTGAAGTAGTCACTGAAGGCATTTTGACCCGCATGATCCAAAGCGATCCCATGCTGGAGGATTACGCAGCGGTGTTGTTTGACGAGTTTCATGAGCGCTCCTTGCATGCCGATTTGGGCTTGGCGTTGGTGCGTGAGTCGCAACAAGCCTTACGAGACGACCTGCGCATCCTAGTGATGTCAGCTACTTTAGATACCGCTCCCATTGCTCGCGTGCTCGGTGATGTGCCGGTGATCAGCAGCGCTGGCCGGGCTTTTCCTGTGGAAGTTTTCTATCGCCCAGTGCAGCTGAGGAACCGGCAGCAGACGGATGCGGTGGTCGCCGTGATTCACGAGGCGTTGGCCGAGCAAAGCGGCTCGCTGCTGGTCTTTTTACCTGGCGCGGCGGAGATTCGTCGCGTCGAAAACCAGTTACGCGGACAGTTGACTGAGCATATTTTGCTCACACCTTTATATGGCAATCTTAAAGCTGACGAACAAGATCGCGCGATTTCCCCAACCTCTGACGGCACCCGTAAAGTGGTGTTGGCCACGGCGATTGCCGAAACCAGTTTGACCATCGAAGGCGTACGCGTGGTGATTGATAGCGGTCAGCAACGGCGCGCGGTGTTTGATCCCAATAGCGGCATGACGCGACTGGTGACCACACG
>CANRHT010000163.1 GCA_947630465.1 uncultured Pseudomonadaceae bacterium | reverse complement strand
CGCTGGCGAAAGTCGGCCACAGACTCCTCTGGCTTGGGGCTGATTTGCACCAAGGGCCAAGCGCTGAATATATCAAAACGCCCGCGCTGGCTGACAGGCTTGCCTGAATCCAATAGCACTGCACCTTGTTGTGCATGCAGGCGTTGAAAATAATGCGCGGGATCAGGGTAGTAATCGAGACTAAAAAGCTGACAAGTCGACATATGCGGTGCACCACACTGAGCTCAGGTGTAGCCCTGAGTTCAGCGTCAAAGGCCTGTACATTGTGTTAGGTGGGAATGCTGGCAAACATCGCCTGAGAAAAGCGCACGCGCTCTTCTACGGATTCCGTTTTACCTTGGCGTTTGAGTTCAGCAATATGATGCTCAACGGCGTGGGCACGCAGGGTAAGGCCGGCGTTGTTGGCAATTTGAATGTTCAAGCCCGGGCGCGCATTGAGTTCTAAAATCAAAGGGCCTTGGTCTTGGTCAAGCACCATATCCACACCGATATAACCCAGCCCGCACAGCTCATAGCAACCTGCTGACAGCGTCATAAAACCATCCCAATCAGGCAGTTGTACGCCGGCAACCGCGTTACTGGTATCGGGGTGTTTGCTGATTTTATTATTCAGCCAAGTCCCTTGCAGAGTAATACCTGTGGCCAAATCAACACCCACACCAATGGCACCTTGGTGCAAGTTGGCTTTACCACCCGATTGGCGCGTGGGTAAACGCAGCATCGCCATAATGGGGTAACCCATCAGCACGATCACGCGGATATCCGGTACGCCTTCATAACTGATGCTTTTAAACAAAGGATCAGGCGTGACGCGGTACTCGATCAGTGCGCGGTCACGTGAACCACCGAGCGAATACAAGCCGGTTAAAATACTGGAAATCTGATATTCGATTTCTTCGTGACTGATGATTTTGCCCGAGACGGTTTTGTAGCGGTCTTCAAAGCGATCAGCGATCACTAAAATACCGTCACCGCCAGCACCCATTGCCGGTTTAATCACAAAGTCTGTGCGGTTACCGATAATTTGATCAAGTTTCTCGATCTCTTTTTCAGTCGAAATGATGCCGTACATTTCTGGCACATTAATGCCGGCGGCAATGGCGCGCTCTTTGGTGAGGATTTTGTCATCCACCACGGGGTACAAGCTGCGCTTATTGTACTTGAGCACATAGTCGGCATTACGGCGGTTGATGCCCATAATGCCTTTGGCGTTGAGCTCGCGCCACGTTTTAATTAAACCAAACCCAAACATGGCATCAGTCCTTTAAGAAGGCTTTGAAGCGGAACAGCTCGGTTAAGCGGTAGCCGCGGTAGCGACCCATCGCCAACATAAAGCCCACCATAATCAGCAGCACAGCTGGGAAGGTAAACATAAAGTAATTGAGCTCAGAGATACTCATTAAGTAATGGGCGAGTGAGGCAGCAAATAAGGTACCAATGGCCACTTTAAAGGCATGACTGCCACCGCGCTCTTCCCAAGTGATCGACAGACGCTCAATGGTCATGGTCAAAATAACCATCGGGAAGAGTGATACGGAGAGGCCGCGCGCCAGTCCCAGTTTATGACTGAGCAAGCTGATCACGGCGATTAACACCACCACGAAAGTCAGTACCACTGAGAGTCTGGGCAGCATCTGTAATTTGAGGTGCTCAAGGTAAGAGCGCAGCGCTAAACCTAAAGCCGTAATAATAGTAAACAGCATAATGCCGAAACCCAGCTGGGTTTCACGGAAGGCCAGAGCAATCAGTACTGGGGTAAAAGTCCCTAAAGTTTGTAGGCCACCTAAGTTACGCAGAATCAAAATCACCATCACACCCAGCGGAATCATAATCATGATTTGATAGGTTTGCTGGGTTTGTAAGGGCAGGCCGTACAGTGAGTAATCTAAGAAGCCCGCGTCAGCATTTTCATTGCTTAACTGAGCGAGGCGAATGGCATTCATTTCACTGTTTTTCAGGGTGAAAGTCACGTTGGGCTTGGTGCCGCCTTCGATATTGAGTAAGGGTTCGTCACCAAACCACCAAATCAAGCGGTCACTGGGTAAGCCTTGTGCGCCGGATTGCGGATTGAAGTACAGCCATTTATCACCGTTAAAGCTGCGCAGCCATAATTCAGGCGTTTGTGCCGTATCGGCTTGTAGACGAATCGTATGTAAACGCTGCATCGGCACATGCGCAATGGATAATAATTTATCAATCACATCCGCTTTGCGCTCGCTGCTGGTTTCGCCGCCTAACAGCAGGCGTACGTTGTCGTCACTGGTGTTGTTGACACGCTTGATGGCTTCACTGATAAAGGTTTCAACGTCGGCTGAGTGCTGACGAATTGGCGCTAATAATGCTTCGGCAGCAATTTTCTCGGCACCTTCAATGGGTAAAGACTCGCGGTAGATTGGGCCTTTGGCTTTGATCTTCTCGCCGCTGTAACGCTTGGTCATATCCATGCGGTAATAGAGCGTTTGCTTGCCATTGGCGCGACGAGCTGACCAAGTCACACGGCGGTTTTCACTGATATTGCTCACGCTAACGCCGTAGTTACTGGAAATGAAACTTTCGTTGAGGCTGATATATTCTTGATTCAGCGGTGGCACAAACATTTGCATTTTAACCGGTGCACGACCGCCAGCATTAAAATCAACTTTGGCTTCAATGTTCCATAAGTTGTCGGTTTCTTCCGCAGAAACAGGAATGCCTAAGACGTAAATTTGATACGCCGTGGCTGAGGCTCCAATGAGCACACACAAAGCGATTAATATTTTTAGGTGCAGTGTCAAAGAACGCATGATAGTTACTCAGCAAAGGCGGTAGTGGTTTTTTCAGTGTTGCACTCTGGCTGACCCGCAGAGTATTTCAAGCTGGGATCAACCAGTGCGCCGAGTTTTTTCAGTGCATTGGAGCCCAGTAAGAAGGGGTATTGAAAAGTGCTGCGGTCGGTCAGGTTCACTTCGATGGAACGCAATGTTTTACCCATGCACACCGACATTTTAACCACGGGGCGTGGCGTATAACTTTTATCTTCTTCGGGGTCGTAATCACCCGAACGGCGCTTAATTCTACTGATACGTGCGAGCGGCAGTTCAAATGCTTTTTCGTGCGCTTCATCCAGTGCTAAGTAAAAACGCACCCAGGATTTACCGTCACGTTTAAAACGTTCTATATCACGCGCACTCAGCGATGCCGTTTTGGCGCCGGTATCGAGCTTGGCTGACATGTGCATATCAATGTCAGCAATATAAACATGCTCATTTAAGCCATAAATATTTTTTTCGCTGGCTGTGGTCATAGTCGGTAATAAAATCAGGCAAGTGAGTAGTGCAAATATATTAAATCTCATAGTGCTCGCAAATCTAAAAATGTGAGTGTGTCTTTACCCTAGCCTGTGCTGCTGGGGGGTAAAGATTACCCTTAAGCAACGCAAGAAGACAGGTGCGGGCGGCGTATTCTAATCGTCCATGCTGAAAATAACCATGTAATCCTCGAACTGCACTGCTTTAGCTTGCAATAGTAGCCTTGGCTTGTGTTTACAGGGGCACGGCTTTAACTGACGCTTAAATAAGGTATATGTTCCCCTGTTCGACCTTGGTCTGAAGATTGTCGACAATAGAGTGTGGATTGTTGACATGTATAGGGCTTGAATGTAGCTTTCAGGCATTGATTGAATAAAGGTGTCGACACTGTGTCAGATCTTGTCGAAGAAGTAACACGCATCAGCGGTGATTCCGCAACCTTATCCGAGCAGGTGTTTCGCAGTATTCAAGCCGCGATCGTCTGTGGTGATATTGCGCCTGGCAGTAAGATTTCTGAGCCTGAACTGGCGCGTACTTACGGTATCAGTCGTGGTCCGCTGCGTGAAGCGATTCATCGTTTAGAAGGTCAGCGACTCTTAGTGCGGGTTCCGCATGTCGGCGCGCGCGTGGTTGCCCTGTCACACAAAGAGTTGATTGAACTGTATGAGATTCGTGAATCCCTAGAAAGCATGGCCTGTCGTTTAGCCGCGCAACGCATGACTGAGGCAGAGATTAACGAGTTACGCAGCGTGCTCGATACCCATGAGCGTGATGCAGCCTTCCAAGCGGGTGTCGGTTATTACCAGCAAGAAGGTGATTACGATTT
>CANRHT010000162.1 GCA_947630465.1 uncultured Pseudomonadaceae bacterium | reverse complement strand
TCCCAGTCAATTTGAGCTAAACCACTGGTCATCAATACCGCCACAAAAAATAGCGCAGGCGCCGTAGCGTAAGCAGGAATCGCTGAAGCCAGTGGCGCAAAAAACAAACTCAGTAAAAACAGCACCGCCACCACACAAGCGGTTAAGCCAGTGCGCCCACCCACGGCAATACCTGCCGCAGACTCAACAAAACTGGTGGTGGTGGACGTACCCATGCAAGCGCCCGCCATGGTGGCAGTGCTGTCAGCTAATAACGCGCGACCCAAACGTGGCATTTTACCGTCTTTATCCACCAAGTTAGCGCGCTGCGCCACACCGATTAACGTACCTGAAGTATCAAATAAATCCACAAACAAAAAGGCGAAAATCACACTGACCAAACCCACATCCAGCGCGCCCCTGATATCCAGTTGCAGCAGTGTTGGCATGATACTCGGCGGCAGACTGACCACGCCCTCTAAGCTGGAAAAACCCAGACCAATCGAGAAACCACTGATCAGCAAAATACCAATCATCACCGCACCGGTAATTTGCCGATAAGCCAGTGCCACAATCACTGCAAAACCAAGGGTGGCGAAGATAGGACCCGGCTGCGCCAGATCTCCTAAAGCCACCAGAGTGTCACTGTTACCCACCACGATGCCTGCGTTTTTCAAGGCAATTAATGCTAAGAATAAACCAATCCCCGCACTGATCGCTGAGCGCAGCGGCAATGGAATACTGTTAATAATCCACTCGCGGATTTTAAAAATCGACATCGCGAAAAACAAAAAACCAGAAATAAACACGGCACCTAACGCCACTTGCCACGAGTAGCCCATAGTGCCGACCACGGTGTAAGTAAAAAACGCATTGAGGCCCATGCCGGGTGCAAGAGCAATCGGATAGTTCGCCACCAAACCCATAATTGCACAGCCAATAGCACCGGCGAGGCAAGTGGCAACAAATACCGCGCCATGGTCCATGCCGATTTCCGCGAGCATATTTGGGTTTACAAAAAGGATGTAAGCCATGGTCAAAAAGGTAGTGATACCGGCCAAGACTTCGGTGCGCAAGGTGGTGTTATTGGCTTGCAGTTGGAAGAGACGTTCAAGCATACGATGTACTGCCTGCAAAAATGCAGATAATAGCAGCCTGCATTTGAAAATGCAGGCCTTTTACTGGCCGCTGAGGCCGTCATAAAGAGCGGGGTATTACTCAAGATAGAGCGCGCTAACCCTGTGAAAGTAAGCGCAAGCCGCTAGCGATCTCGCCGTTTAGGCCTTAACTTTAGCGCGCAGACTGGTGATTTCTTTATTCATCAGGTCAATGCGTCGCGCCATACTTTCAATCAGGCTATGGGCAATACGCGGGTTGCTGTGCATCAGGTTAAGAAACTGATCTTTAGGAATCACCATCACAGTACACGGCTCTGATGCAATCACCGTTGCATTGCGACGTTCTTCGGTAAACACCGCCATCGCGCCAAAGATTTCGTCTTTATCGACATCACCGACTTTTTCACCGTTGACCCACGCTTCAGCATGGCCATCGATGATAATAAATACGTGCTCAGCAATATCACCCTGATGAATCAATTCTTCACCGGCGGCAAAGGTTTGGAAGCCAGTGGAAGGGCGTACATCAGGTTGCTTCATACGTGCTAACGCATCAGTAAACAGTGCTGAGTGACCGAGCAAATACAAAGTGAAGAGTTCTTGGCGTTCTTGACAGGCGGCAATATGGGTAAAAACATCGCGGCGTGAAAAGGGCAGCAAACGCAGTGGTTCTTCATTGGAATAATGGCATTCTGGTAACTCAAAGCCTTGGCGCAAGCCCAGCAGGTCACCTTCTTGCAGATAGAATAAAGGACGCTTATCAATATAGGCGTGGATCAAGCCGTCATCGATAATGAATAAGTCAGACTGGGGCAGTAACGCCGCTAAATCTGAGCACTGAACAATCTCGATAGGCTCGCCACTGGGTTGCAGGTCAGTGAGAAGCTGACGCGGAATCGCTTGTAAACGGTTTGTCAGCTTGTCGGCGTAGGCCGGTTGCTCACCTAAAAGATACATAAGAAAAATCCCTTAACAACGACAAGATGTTGCCTGTTAGAACACTAAACTGCAGGAGTTATGAAGTAAAACAATATATATGCAGAATGTGAGGTCGTGCAATAAACAACCTTATAAATTGTACACAAAGACCATAGTGGTTTTAAGTGTATTGCCTATACTACCCTTTATTCAGTGCTTCCTTAGCAACAATTTGCAGTCGTGCTCTGGATAAAACAGCAGTCTGGCCGGATGTTGATTTTTCTACTAAAAATTTGCTCTAAATGTGAACCAATCTCCTGTGTTTGATTTGCTCTATATGCCAAGTGTACGCATAATTGGCGCAGTCTTATTTTATGGAGAGGGTCGTCGTTGATGGAGCCCTTTAACACGCGAGCCTACAGTACAGTTGTGCAGCTGACGGACAGTCACCTGTTTGCCGAATTGGACGGCAGGCTGCTCGGTATGGATACCCAAGATAGTTTAGAGCGCGTTATTGCTGAGGTGCGTGCACAGCAGACAGAGATTGATCTGTTGCTGTGTACGGGGGATATCTCGCAAGATGGCTCAATGGCTTCTTATCAGCGTTTTGCTGAAATGGTTGGCGCATTCAATACACCCATGCGCTGGTTTGCGGGAAATCATGACGAGCGTCTGACGCTGGAGCAGGTGTGTGCCGGTACGGATCGACTCGAGCCTATCTATGATGTAGGTGCGTGGCGGATTGTTTTGCTCAATTCAGCCGTCGCCAACAAAGTGTACGGTGAGCTGGCGCAGGATCAGTTGGATATCTTAGAGCATGCGCTAAGTACTGCGGGCGCACGTCATGTGTTGATCAGCTTGCATCACCACCCGGTGCCTATTCAGAGTCGCTGGATGGACAAAATAGGCTTGCATAACGCGGCTGACTTTTTGGCACTGACTCAGCGTTATAGCAACGTCAAAGCTGTGCTCTGGGGGCATGTGCATCAAGACTTTGATCAGCAGCACGATGGCATTCGCTGGTTAGCAACACCTTCAACCTGTGTGCAATTTACACCGCGCAGTGATGATTTTGCTGTGGATGATCAAGCACCTGGCTATCGCTGGTTACGCTTATATGATGATGGGCAGCTGCAAACCGCTGTGTCGCGCGTGGAAAATATCGACTTTGAAATTGACTACAGCATTAAAGGTTATTGAGTGCTGTGTCAGCGCTCTAGCGTCGAGCATTGGCACTCTTGCTGAGCATTGCGCTGCAAGTCAGGCCGGTAAATAACAGCGTTTATTTAACCACCAAGGCTAAGCATGCACTGTGCCTTGGTGGTATTCTAAGCGCCTGTTTTTTGCCTGTAGTCTGTTATGTCCAGTTGCCCCAGTATTGTTTATATCCATGGTTTTAATAGCACGCCCGCCTCCTTTAAGGCACAACAGGTGCGCAAAGCATGGTTGCAATTGGGCTTGCCGCAACAGCAATTATTGATCCCTGAGTTGCATCACCATCCACAGCAGGCCATGGCGCAATTGCACGCGGCGATTGCACAACTTGAGCAGCCCGTGTTAATTGGCAGTTCGCTCGGTGGTTATTACGCCACTTATTTAGCCCAGCGCTATCATTTAAAAGCCTTGTTGATTAATCCTGCCGTGCGCCCGCATGCGCTGTTTAGAGACTTTACTGCGGAGCAAATCAACCATTACAGCGGTGAGCGATGGCTGCTGACAGAGGCGCATGTACAAGCCTTGGCCGCGCTGGAAGTCGCAGCGCCGGCTGACGCTGAGCGTTTTCGCGTGTGGTTGCAAACCGGTGACGAAACGTTAAACTACTGTTTAGCTGAACAGTACTATGCCGGCTGCTCTGTACAGATAGAGCAGGGCGGCGATCATGGTTTTCAAGGTTTCGCTGAGCACCTTCCAGCACTATTTTCTTTTGCAGGTCTTGATTCCTCAATTCTGCAATCACTCGATCTTTCTGCTTTTGAGTAATGACATTACCCATGACTAATTCAACCTATACCGCTGATGCCATTGAGGTTCTATCTGGGTTAGATCCGGTGCGCAAACGCCCAGGGATGTACACCGATACCACGCGTCCCAATCACCTCGC
>CANRHT010000161.1 GCA_947630465.1 uncultured Pseudomonadaceae bacterium | reverse complement strand
TATTTATGATGGTAGCTGTAGTCAGCATGCGCTGGACGGAAAATATCTTTAATCGCTGAGTAGTCTTTGGATTTCTGATCGGTGTTACGAATCAATAAACCGATTGGACAGCCTGTGGTTAAGCCTTCAAAAACACCCGAGAGAATTTCTACTTGATCCGGTTCTTGGCGCTGCGTGGTATGACGACTGGTGCCTGGTTTGCGACGATCAAGATCATTTTGTAAGTCTGCAGCAGTCAATGGCAAACCCGGTGGGCAGCCATCAACAATGGCAACCAATGCAGGACCATGGCTTTCGCCGGCGGTGGTGACAGTAAAAAGCTTGCCAAAAGTGTTACCGGACATACACACTGCTCCGAAATCAATAAAATATTGGCGCAGTATACCTGCACCGCACTGATTCTGGCACCATCGATAACAATCAAGCACAATGGCAGTTAGCCACCCTATAGCCGTTTACTCTGCGGCCGATAAGTTTTGCACTGTAGCTGTTAACAAAGTGATGAAGTATGACCACGCCTGTAGAAGCACCAGAACCTGACCTGTTAAACACCGCCGAGATGCCTGAAACTGCAGAGGCGCCCGCTACGCCCGTGCATCCTTGGTTGAGTTTAAAGCCTGAGCGTTTTCAACTGTTACGCCTGACAGCGCTGCCAGCTGAGCGCGAAACGGGTTTAAGGCCGCTGCGTTTTGTGCGTCTTGGCCGTGTTGAGCGCAACAGTAAGGCTGAGAGTTTTTTGCGCTTAAGCATCGATTTACCGGGGCAAAAAACCCGTAAAGAAATTAATGCGCTAGAAGTCTGGGCGGATCATCAGACCTTAGAGCTGCGCTTCAACCCAGACTTACCCCTACAAACCGACCCTGCAAATCGTGGTATTGGTCGTTTCTTATTCGCCTTGGTTGCACAATGGGCCAGCAAACACTGGAATCATTACACTGTTGCCAGCCAGCCGTTACTGATTAAACACGCACCCAATGATGCAGCGCGTTTACGCCGGGATCATGCCTTGCAAGCGCAGGGTTTTAGCGTGACCTATGATGATGCTGTACAAATGAGCGCGACCTGCTCTGTCGGGCGTGTCAGCCAACTGCACAGCGATTGGAACACCAGTAAAGTGACCGTAATAGACACGCTTGAAAGCGCGGTTATGCTGCAAGAGGCGGACAAAAAGCTCAACGAGCAAAATGCACGAATCAATAAGCTGGTTGAGCAAGTGGAGAGCTTAAGGCGTGAAGACGGTACATTACGTTTCACTATCACTATTTTGGCAGTTTTTGCTGTGTTTCAAGCCGCGCTGTTAATTTGGATTGCGACACGCTAGCCGCAAGCCCGGCTTAGCGCCGTTTCAGTTGCGCATGGTAATCCATGCACTGTTGTGCAGTCAGGGCTAACACAGCCGTGCCTGCTTGCGAATGCTCCAACCAGATAAAATCAAGCTGCGGATAATGCTCTATTAAGGCTCGGCGATGCGGCCCAACCTCAAGCACCAATAAGCCCTGTGCACTCAAGTGTTCGCTGACATCCGTTAAAATACGCTGAATATAGTCTAAGCCATCAGCTCCTGCGACGCTGCTGAGTTCGGGTTCATACTGCAACTCAGGCGCTAAGTGCTGACGCTGCGCTGCCGCTAGATAAGGCGGTTTGCACACAATCAAATCAAAACGCTGACCAGCCAATTCACTCAACAAATCACTGCGCTGAGCTGAGACACGCTCGGCTAATTGATGCAGTGCGATATTGTCCTCAGCAACTTGTAAAGCCTCACTGGAAACGTCCGCTAAGATCACCTGAGCGCCGCTAAACTCAAGCGCACAAAGAATACCTAAGCAACCTGAGCCGCTGCACAAGTCTAAAATACGTAAGGGCTGCGCACTCAACCAAGGTTCAAACTGCAGGGCAATCAATTCGGCTAAGGGAGAGCGCGGCACCATCACTCGCTCGTCAACCTTAAACAACATACCTGCAAACCATATTTGCCCTAGTAAATAAGCGGCTGGGATTCGCTGTTCAATACGCTTTCTCAAGATCGCCTGCACCACTTTATGCTCGTCAGCATGCAGGTTGCAGTCGAGGTATTTATCACTCAATTCATCGGGCAAATGCAGGCTACCCAGTACTAAACTGCGCGCTTCTTCAAACATGTAACCGCTGTCATCTGATGAAAACAGCTGCGCTTGGCTAAATTGACTCATTGCCCAACGGATATAATCACGTATTGTCGCCAAGCCTGATGTGCTCACTCTGTGCCCTCATAGTTTTGTCTATATATAACTCTAGACCCTGTTAATTAATCGTCACGACCATCCATCATGTGCCGTTTGAGCAGTACATATACAGCACCTGTACCCCCATGTTTTGGCATGCACGAGGTAAAGCCAAGCACCTTCTCATGTTGGCGCAGCCAAGTATTCACATGGCTTTTAATCATTGGTTTTTTACCGTCTAAACGCGCAGCTTTACCGTGCGTGACGCGTACGCAACGGACTTCTAAGCGTAGCGCTTCAGTTAAAAACTCACGCAAAATCGTGCGCGCCTTTTCAACGCTCATACCATGTAGATCTAAGGTGCCCTCAAAAGCAATCTGCCCTGCTTTCATCCGGCGCAACTGGCTGTCCTGCACGCCATCGCGTGCCCAATACAGGGCATCTTCAGCACCGACATCAATGACAAACTGATCGGACAAACCATCGACCGTAATCGTAGCAATGTTTTGCTGGGCATTTTCACGCCGTACACGTTGTACTGCACGATTGGGCTTGGCTTTGCCGATATCAGCCTGATCAACAACAATACGGCGCACGCCCTGCATCTGCTCGGCAAATAAAGAAAAATCATCATCCGGCATAGCGCCCTCCTCATTTCGTGCGGCATTGTACCTGTATTTAACCCGCACCAACAAAAACGCCCCAATTAAGGGGCGTTTTTTAAGCATCAGCTCTGATTACATTTTTGCAATCATTGCGTCGCCAAACTCAGAGCAAGACAACAACTTAGCGTCGTCCATCAAGCGCTCGAAGTCATAAGTCACAGTCTTGGCAGAGATCGCACCGTTGATGCCATCAATAACCAAGTCTGCTGCTTCAGTCCAACCCATGTGACGCAGCATCATTTCTGCAGACAGGATCAATGAACCAGGGTTCACTTTATCCTGACCAGCGTACTTAGGTGCAGTACCGTGGGTTGCTTCAAACATTGCGATGGTATCAGATAGGTTTGCACCTGGAGCGATACCAATACCACCAACCTGTGCAGCCAGTGCATCAGAGAGGTAGTCACCGTTCAGGTTCAGAGTTGCCATTACGTCGTACTCTGCTGGGCGCAAGAGAACCTGCTGCAACATCGCATCAGCAATACCGTCTTTAACGATAATGTTTTTGCCAGTGTTAGGGTTCTTGAACTGCATCCAAGGACCGCCATCCAGCAACTCAGCGCCAAACTCATCACGTGCAACTTCGTAGGCCCAATCTTTGAAAGCACCTTCGGTGAATTTCATGATGTTGCCTTTGTGTACGATAGTCAGTGAATCACGATCGTTATCAACAACGTACTGCAGTGCTTTACGTACTAAACGCTTAGTACCTTCAAGTGATACTGGCTTAACACCAATACCGCAGTTTTCAGTGAAGCGGATTTTAGTTACGCCCATTTCTTCAGTGAAGAACTTGATAACTTTGTCTGCTTCTGGTGTACCGGCTTGCCACTCAACACCTGCGTAGATGTCTTCTGAGTTTTCGCGGAAGATAACCATGTCAGTGTCTTGTGGACGCTTAACTGGGCTTGGAACACCTGTGAACCAACGTACTGGACGTAAGCACACATATAAGTCGAGCTGCTGACGTAAAGCAACGTTCAATGAACGAATACCGCCGCCAACTGGCGTAGTCAGAGGACCTTTGATGGAAACAACGTAGTCACGTACTGCGTCTAAAGTTTCTTGTGGTAACCAAGTTTCTGAATCATAAACCTGAGTCGCTTTTTCACCAGCGAACACTTCCATCCAAGAAATCTTACGCTCAGCGCCGTAAGCTTTCTCTACCGCTGCATCAACCACTTTGATCATTACTGGGCTGATATCAACACCAATACCATCACCCTCGATGTAAGGAATGATTGGATTGTTTGGTACGTTTAAAGTCATATCTGCGTTAACGGTGATTTTGTCACCGGCTGGCACTTGGATCTTTTGGTATCCCATGCTGGACTCCGTCATT